>JAJYXX010000040.1 GCA_021801545.1 Chloroflexota bacterium
GTCCAGTTCGACGTCCCGCCCGAGCCCGCCTGGCAGCCGATCTCCCGGTTCGCCGTCGGCGAGGTCGTCGTCGGTCTCCTCCTGGCCGTGGCCGGGTTCGCCGGCGAGCTGCTGGGGGTCATCGAGTCGGGCGCGGTCCTCGAGTACCTCGGCGCCGCGATCGGGGCGATCGGGCTCGCCCTGGCCGTCGTCGCCTGGCGGATGCGCCGGAGCGCGCGCGCGAAGGCCCAGATGCGCGACGTGGAGATCGACCGCCGGTTGCGTGGCCGCTCCCGGATGGAGCTCGAGCTCCGGCAGGCGGAGGCCGAGATGACCACGGTTCTCGAGTCGATCGGTGCCGCCGACCTCGAGGCCGCGGAGGACCTGCTGACCCGGGAAGACGCACACGTCCAGGCGATCGAGCGGCTGAGCGCCCAGCTCGAGGGACTCGTCGGCCGTGAGCCGCCGGAGATGCTCGCCCAGAACCGCGACACGGCAGCCCTCGAGATGGAGCAGAAGGCGTCGGCGCTCGAGGCGCTCGGCCCGATCGCGCGCGAGCCGCGCGCCCGGGAGCGGCTCGAGGTGGAGGTCCGCGAACAGGAGGCGGCGCTCGAGCGGGCCCGCGACGAGGAGGCGAACGCCCGCGCCCGGGTTGAGGCAAACCCGGTCGATGCCGAGCAGGTTGCCGGCGAGGCGGAGCGGCTGGCGATGTGGCGTGAGCAACTCGCGGCGCTCCAGCGCAAGGCGCGGGTCCTCGACCTGACGCTCCACGCGATCGAGCGCGCCGAGCAGGCGACGATGCGGACGGCGACGCGCTACCTCGAGAAGCGGATGCTCGTCGATCTCGGCCGGGTGACTGCCGGGCGGTATCGCCGGGTGAAGATCGACGATCGTTCGCTCGACATCGCCGTCTGGGCGCCCGAGAAGGGCGACTGGGTCGACGTCACCCAGCTCAGCCAGGGCACCCTCGACCAGGTCTACCTGACCGCCCGGCTCGGGCTCGTCCGGCTCGTGACCGGCGACCGCCGACCGCCGCTCATCTTCGACGACCCGTTCGTGACCTTCGACGACGAGCGGGCGGCCAGCGCACTCGCCCTCCTGCGGGAGCTGACGGCGGATTTCCAGGTGATCTACCTGACGACCTCGGACCGCTACGACGCCGCCGCCGATGCGGTCGTCGAGCTGCCGGCGCCAACCGCCCTCGACGACGAGCCGCTCGAGCCCGACGAAGCGTTTACGCCGCCGCCGGTCACGACCGCCGGCGCGCCGGCCCGCCCCGGCAAGCGCTGATCACTCTGCTCGACGCAGCGGTCCTCTTCGGTCTCGCCTCTGCTCTGGCCTGGGGCGCCGGCGACTTCAGCGGCGGGCTGTCGAGCCGCCGGGCACCGGTCTTCGGGGTCGTCGTCACCTCGCAGACGCTCGGTCTCGTCCTCGCCGGTTTCGTCGCGCTGGCGGCCGGGGAGCCGGTCCCCACCCTTGCCGATGCGGCTTGGGCGGCCGTGGCCGGGATGAGCGGCGCGGTCGGCATCACGGCCCTCTACCGCGGCCTCGCCACCGGCCGGATGGGGGTCGTCGCCCCGATCACCGCGGTCCTCGCCGCATCGATCCCGGTCGTCGTCGGCAGCCTGCTCGAGGGCCCGCCCGCGCCGCTCCGGGCGCTCGGCATCGTCCTGGCGCTCAGCTCGGTCGTCCTCGTCTCGCGCTCGTCCGCCCCGGGCGGCGGGCGCTCGGCGATCGGGCTCGCGCTGCTCGGCGGCGCCGGTCTCGGGCTGTTCGCGGTCTTCATCTCGCGTGTCACCGACGGTCACGTCTTCGGGCCGCTGGCGATCGCCCGTACCGCCGACGTCGTGCTGCTCGTGGCGATCGTGGCCCTCGGCCGTCAGGCGTGGCATCTGCCGCGTCCCGCGCTGCCGCTCGTTCTCCTCGCCGGCGCGCTCGACATGGGCGGCAACGCGTTCTTCATCCTGTCCGCCCAGTCCGGCCGGCTCGACGTTGCCGCGGTCCTCTCGTCGCTCTACCCGGTCACGACGATCATCCTCGCCACCGTCGTCCTCCGTGAGCGGCTCGTCCGCGGCCATGTGCTCGGCGTCGGACTGGCGATCGCTGCGATCATCCTGATCGCCGGCGGCTGACGCCGGCCCGGATCGTCATCTCCAGCCACCAGAAGGAGGCCCCGACATGGCCAGCGACCTGCCCGAGAACCTCGCGATCGAGCGCGTCTACCTGCTCGAGGCGACGTACGCTCCGGACGCGGAGGAGCTGCGACGTCCCGTCCGCTCGCGTCACCTGGCCCGCATCGCCGAGTTGCGCGACGAGGGCGTCGTCCTCGAGGCCGGTGCTTTGCTCGACATGTCGGCCTCGGTCCTCCTCGTCCGGGCGCCGGACGAGGAGGCGGCCCTCGAGATCGCCCGGCGCGACGTCTACATGACGGCCGGGGTGTGGGTCGAGCTGCGGGCCCGGCCGTTCGGGCGGGTCTGTCGCCCGGCGGAACTGCCGCGCGGCTGAGGTTTCGGCCCGCGCCGCCCGTCGCGCGCCGGTCAACAGGCAGCCGCCGGGCTGACCCGGCGGCTGCGCGGCGGCGGGCCGACCCGTTCGATCCGGGCGGCGTCCACCTCGGACGGCGAGCGGAGCAGGTGGATCGCGGCAAACCCCTCGGCCGCGAGCGCGCCACGTTCGAGTGCCCGGCGCTGCTGGCTCGCCTGGCGGGCGACGATGGCCGGGTCGACGGCCCGGCCCGGTCGCCGGCGGTTCCGCTCCTGGCAGTCGGCCTCGGGCAGGTCGAAGACGATCGCAATCGCCGGCCGACGGGCCGCCCGGGCGAGGTCGAGCAGGGCGCGCCGGGCGGCGTGAGTCACGTTCGTGGCATCGATCACCGTCAGGCGGCGGCCGGCCAGCCGCCCGGCCGCCGCGAGGTGGAGGAGCTCGAAGGCGGCCCGGTTCACGCGCTGGTCGGCCTCGTCATCGGCGAGCATCGCCCGGAAAGCGTCGGACGAGAGGATCTCCGTCGGCCGGAAGTGGGCCCG
>JAJYXX010000295.1 GCA_021801545.1 Chloroflexota bacterium
CCGCCCGGAGCTGGAGAGCGAGCGCGGTGTCGACGACGTCGCTGCTCGTCAGCCCGAGATGGAGGTAGCGCCCCTCGGGTCCGACCGACTCGGCGACCTGGCTGACGAAGGCGATGACGTCGTGGTCGGTCGTGCGCTCGATCTCGGTGATCCGCTCGACGTCGACGCGGGCGCGCGACTCGATCGCGGCGAACGCCTCCGCGGGCACGAGGCCGCGGAGCGCCTGAGCGCGGGCGACGGCGAGCTCGACCCGGAGCATCTGCTCGAAGCGTGCCTGATCGCTCCAGATCGCGCTCATCTCGGCGAGCGCGTAGCGCCGGATCATCGGGCGGCCGTCCTCTCCGCCGCGGTTCCGGCCCTCGCCCGCGACGCCGGCAACCGGGCCGGCGGCGTGACGTCGGCGGCGATGTCATGGCGGCGCTGGAGGCCGGCGAATGTGATCCGCCCGATCGCGCGCTCCGCTGCATCGCGGGCCGCGGCGAGATCGGCGCCCTGCCCGACGACCGCGAGAACCCGTCCGCCACCCGTGCGGTACGTGCCGTCGGGGTCGCGCCTCGTGCCGGCATGGAAGACGAGTGCTCCGCCGGCCGTCGCCTCGTCCAGCCCGGCGATCGGATCGCCCACCCGGGGCGCGCCGGGGTACCCCTCCGCCGCCGCCACGATCGCGACGGCCGCGGACGGAAGCGTGGGCAGCAGCGGACCGTCGAGGCGATACGGGAGGACCGCTGCCGCCAGCCGGTCCTGTGCGGCGGCGAGGAGGAGCGGGCCGAGTGGGATCCCGAGCCGCGGCACGAGGACCTGCGTCTCCGGGTCACCGAAGCGGGCATTGCACTCGAGCACGGCCGGCCCCTCCGGGGTGAGGATCAGCCCGGCATAGAGCGCGCCCCGGAACGGCGTCCTGCGCCGGCCGAGCTCGGCCAGGATCGGGCGATGGACGCGCTCGATCAGCTCGGCGGCAAGCTCGTCGGAGAGATCCGGGATCGGGCTGTAGGCGCCCATCCCGCCGGTGTTCGGCCCGCTGTCGCCGTCGCGCAGCCGCTTGTGGTCCCGGGCCGCCGGCAACCCGAACGCGTCGCGCCCGTCGCACAGGGCGATCAGGCTCGCCTCCCGGCCATACAGGCGCTCCTCGACGACGACGGTCGTCGTCGCCTGACCGGCAAAGAGCGCGGCGAGCGCGGCGTCGGCCTCATCGAGCGTGTCGCACACCGTGACGCCCTTGCCGGCCGCCAACCCGTCTGCCTTGACGACAACGCCACCGTTCCTCTCGGTGGCGAGCCGGGCCGCGAACGCCCGCGCCGGCTCGAGGCTCGTGAAGGCGGCGGCACGGGCCATCCGGACGCCGGCGGCCGTGGCAACCTCGTGGCAGAACGCCTTGCTCGTCTCGATCCGGGCCGCCGCCCGGCTCGGCCCGAACGTCGGGACCCCCGCCGCCACGAGCGCGTCCGCGGCCCCCGCCGCGAGTGGCGCCTCCGGTCCGATGACCGCCAGCTCGACGGCCTCGGCGCGGGCCAGGGCGACGAGCGAGTCACCGTCGAGCGGATCGGCGTCCGGGACGCAGCGAACGTGCGGCTCGGCCGCGATCGCGGCGTTGCCGGGCGCGACGACGACGAGGTTGACGCCCGGTTCACGGGCCAGTCGCCAGGCGAGGGCGTGCTCGCGGCCACCGCTCCCCACGAGGAGGATCCGGGTCGGCATGACCGGCAGGCTCATCCGGGGCCCGCTCCGGGTTCGCTCGTGCCGGCCTCGCTCGGGCCGGCCCCGGCCGCACCGGCCTCGCTCGTGCCGGCCCTGATTGCCCCCAGCGGGTTCGCGCCCGCTGGCCCGGCGAGCGTCGGCCGCCAGCGCATCGGCCGGAAGGCGCGCTCGATCGTCTGCGTCCGCTCCGGGCCGACCGAGACGAGGATGATCGGGACCCCCGCGTGTTCCTCGAGCGCGGCGACGTAGCGCCGTGCGTTCTCGGGCAGGTCGGCGATCGAGCGGATGGCGTGGATCTCCTCCCGCCAGCCGGGGAACCGCTCGTAGATCGGGGCGGCCCGGGCAAGGAGGTCGGCACTCGACGGCCACGCCTCGACCCGCTGGCCGTCGATCTCGTAGGCGATGCAGAGGCAGATCTCGTCGATCCCGGACAGGATGTCGAGCTTGTTGAGCATGATGCTCGAGACGCTGTTCACCGCGACCGCGTAGCGCAGCGGGACGGCGTCGAACCAGCCGACCCGGCGGGGCCGGCCGGTGACGGTGCCGTACTCGTGCCCGCGCTCGGCGATCCCGCGGCCGATCTCGTCGGTCAGCTCGGTTGGGTACGGGCCGGAGCCGACGCGGGTGCTGTACGCCTTCATCACCCCGATCACCTCGTCGACCTGGAGCGGACCGATCCCGCCCCCGGTGCAGGCGCCGCCGGCGATCGGGTTCGAGGAGGTCACGAAGGGGTAGCTGCCGTGGTCGAGATCGAGGAGCGTCCCCTGGGCACCCTCGAGCAGGACGTGGTCGCCGCGCCGGAGGGCGTCCTGGACGAGCCAGGTCGTGTCGGCCAGGTGCGACCGCAGGCGCTCACCCCAGGCCGTCGCCTCGGCCAGCAGGCGCCCGGCGTCGAACGGCTCGAGACCATGGCGCCGGACGAGGATGTCGTTCTTGTCAGGCAGGATCCGCTCGAGCTTGTGGCGGAACGTCTCCGCGTCGAGGAGGTCCCCCATTCGCAGGCCGATTCGGAGGGCACGGTCGGCGTACGCCGGGCCGATCCCGCGCCCGGTCGTGCCGACTTTCTCACCGGCCAGCCGGTTCTCCATCGCCCGGTCGAGCGCGATGTGGTACTGCATGATCACGTGGGCGCTGCGGCTGACCCGGACCCGGGCGGTGTCGATCCCGCGCTCGGCGAGCATGTCGAGCTCACCGATCAGGGTCGCGGGGTTGACGACGACACCGTTGCCGATCACCGAGGTGATGTGCGGGTAGAGGACGCCCGAGGGAACGAGCCGAAGCTTGAACACCTCGTCGCCGAGGA
>JAJYXX010000161.1 GCA_021801545.1 Chloroflexota bacterium
GCGGCACGTGGGTCCACGGCGACTGGGCGGAGGTCGACGCCGACGGCTACTGGTACATCCACGGCCGCTCGGACGACACGCTCAAGGTGGCCGGCAAGCGGGTCGGCCCGGCCGAGGTCGAGAGCGCCGCCGTCGCCCACCCCGCCGTCCTCGAGGCGGCCGCGATCGGGATCCCCCACGAGATCAAGGGCGAGGCGATCGTCGTCTTCTGCGTCCTGCGCCCGGGCGAGCACGACTCGCCCAAACTGCGGACCGCGATCGGGGCACGCGTCGCCGACGAGCTCGGCAGGGCACTTCGCCCGGAGGCGGTCGAGATCATTCCGGCCCTCCCGAAGACCCGCTCGGGCAAGGTGATGCGGCGGGTCGCCCGCTCGGCCTACCTCGGGCTCGACCCGGGCGACCTCTCGGCCCTCGACAACCCGGCGGCGGTCGAGGCGATCCGGGTACTCGTGACGCGTTCGGCCCAAGCTCGGCCGTGAGTGCCACGCACGCAACGCCGCCCGTTTGCCCCCTCTTCGCGTCTTCAGCAACCGGCAGTCGATCGCTCTGCCGACCGGCGCCTACGCCGCCCTTCGTAACCAGTGCCGCCAGGCGACCAGGAAGGGTCCGACTGGCCCGAACCTTTGGGGCTAGTCGGACCTTTCGCGCGACCGCACGGGTTCGCGACCATGGCGCCGATCCTTGCGGTCTGCGTCCCGGCTCGGCCCGGGCCATCGGTTCCCCGGCCCTGACCGGCAGGATGTCTATGATCCTGGGAGGTAGGGCATGGCGGTCGCGAACAACTCCGACGTTCTGGCCGACCTGGACACGGAGGAATCCCGCCGTACGTTTCTGAGCCAGTTCGCGAGCGTGACCTTCGCGGGGCTCGTTGCGCCGGCGATCCTTCTCAATGAAGTCGAACGGGCAGCCAAACCGGCCTCGACCTCGGCGGCTGCGCTGGCCGACCTCGTGCCGATGCCTGACGTGCCCGAGGCCGCTGTCGGTCAGGACCCGATCATCAGGATGATGGCCGACCTGCGGCGTGCGCTCCAGAAACCCATCGAGCAGCGGCGCTGGGTGATGATCATCGACCTGCGAAAGTGCACTGGCTGCATGGGCTGCACGATCGCCTGCGTCACCGAGAACAAGCTCCCGCCCGGGATCGCGTACCGGCCCGTCCTGACGCAGACGACCGGGACCTACCCGAACGTCTCGCGTCGCTTCATCCCGCGCCCGTGCATGCAGTGCGACGAGCCCCCGTGCGTTCCCGTCTGCCCGGTCAACGCGACATGGAAGCGACCGGACGGGATCACGGTCATCGATTACGACAAGTGCATCGGCTGCCGCTACTGCATCACTGCCTGCCCGTACAGTGCCCGGTCGTTCGACAGCGGCTACTTCTACAGCGACTTCGAGGGCGGTGAGCCGCAGCCGTACGAGACGGTGCCGGCGCACGAGTACGGGACCGATCGCGTCCGGACGCGTGACGGGGCGCCGGTCGGCAATGCCCGGAAGTGCCACTTCTGCATCCACCGGATCGAGCAGGGCGAATTGCCAGCCTGCGTCGTCAGCTGCATGGGTCGAGCCACCTACTTCGGTGACGCGAACGAGTCTTCGAGCCTCGTGTCTGAGCTCCTCGGTCAGCCGAACGTGATGCGGCTCAAAGAGGAGCTGGGAACGGAGCCGAAGGTCTTCTACCTTGTCTAGGAGGCGGACATGAGCGCGATGGCGCTATCCCGACGGGGATTCCTGAAGGTCGCCGGGCTGTCTGCTGCTGGCGTTGGCGCACTCGGGTACACGGCTTTTCGACCACTCGATCCCGCTCAGGCCGAGGAGCTTCGCGCGACGACGACCTCGCTGAAGTACACGGCGGACGTCATGTGCCCAGCCGAGTGCGGGCTCATGGTGAAGGTCGAGAACGGGGTCGCTTCGTCGATCTACGGCAATCCGCACGTGCCCTACAACGCGGGGACGCTCTGCGCGAAGGGGGCGTCCGGCCTCCAGATGGTCTACAACCCGAACCGGATCAAGTACCCGATGATCCGAGTTGGCGAGCGGGGCGAGGACAAGTTCAAGCGCGTCAGCTGGGACGAGGCGATCGCCTACATCGCCGACAAGCTGACGGCGATCAAGCGCGACCACGGGCCCGAGTCCGTCATCATGGACGCGGGCGACGTCACCGATCGCGACACGTACTGGCGGCTCTTCTTCGCCTACGGCACGCCGAACTCCACCGAGCATGGGGCAATCTGCGACACGCCTCGCCGGCACGGCCCGAAGCTCATGTTCGGCGGCAAGCGGGTCGAGCCAGACATCATGCGCCCGGTGCTCCTGCGCCAGCCGGACGGGACCCTCAAGAACGACTACTCGTATCGGACCAAGCTCATCATCTACGCGGGCTGGAACCCGTTCACGGCGACCCGGATCAACTACGAGTCCCGCGGCACGGTCGAAGCGAAGCTGGCCGGCGCCAGGCTCATCGTCATCGACCCGGCGCTCTCGAACACCGCGACGAAGGCGGACCAGTGGATCCCGATCCGCCCGGGAACCGATCCCGACCTGTTCGCGGCGATCCTCCGCTACATCCTCGAAAATGACGATCAGGATGATCCGTCCCGGCGGTACATCGACTGGAGCTTCAGAGAGAAGTCCGTCGGCTGGGACGAGTTTGCCGCAGCATTCCGGGGCTGGTGGCGGAAGACGGATCCGATCAACGGGCTGGCCTACTTCACTCCGGAATGGGCCGCCCAGCGGACCGGCATCCCCGCCGAGCGGATCGTCGAGCTCGCCCACACGTACGGGATCACGAAGCCGGCCGCCCTCATCTGGGGGATGCACGGCACCGGGCACCACTACAACGGCTACCTCGCCTCGATCATCGGCACCGCGCTCAACGTCATCACCGGCAACTTCGATGCACCCGGCGGCGTGATCGACACCGAGATCACGAAGTCGGACAAGGGCGGTAAGGCGACGGGCAAGGACTTCCTGAAGCGCGAGGCCACGCGCACCGTCA
>JAJYXX010000403.1 GCA_021801545.1 Chloroflexota bacterium
TCGAGGTCGCAGATATCGCCGTTCCAGAGCTCGATCCGTGCCACTCGACCTTCTCGCTCGTGAGCGTCCGGACGCCGATCGTCCCGGACGCGGAATCGTACACCCGGGTCAGGCGGCGAGCCATCGCAGTGACGACCTCCCACGAGATCGTGGTGCGTGCCCGCGCCAGCTCGGCGGCCGTGATCTCCGAGCCGCACTGTTCGCCGAGCAGGACGAACTCGTCGTCGACGGTGACCGGGGGGCCGGGCACGTCGCTGACGTCGGCCATCAGCGCGTCCATCGCGACGTTGCCGACGAGCGGCACCGGGACGCCCCGCACGAGGGCACTCGTCCGGTTCGAGTAGGCCCGGCTCCAGCCGTCCCCGTAGCCGACGGGCAGGGTCGCGATCCGGCTCGGCTGGCGGGTGACGAAGCTCGAGCCGTAGCTGATCGCGCTGCCGGCCGGCAGCGCGGCCACCCGGACCGGGCGGGCGTGGAGCGACATCACCGGCCGGAGCGCCATGAGCGTCGGCGAACGCCGCTCCTCGCGCCCAAGGTCATCGGGGCCGAGGCCGTAGAGCGCGAGACCCACCCGGACAGCGTCATAGACGGGCAGCCGCCCGGCGAGGATCCCGCCGCTGGCGAGGAGATGACGGACGGGCGTTCGGACCCCTCCGTCGCGCAGGAGCGCGGTCGTCGCGTCGAATCGGGCCGCCTGGCTGAGCGAGCGGACGTCGTCCTCGGGGGACCCGAGATGCGACCACAGCCCGGCGAGGACGACCCCGGGCGTCCCCCGGATCGCGTCGACCGCAGCCCGCACGTCGGCGGGGGCAACGAACCCGCCCCGCCCGAGCCCCGTCTCCACCTCGAGGTGGATCCGCAGTCGACGTCGCGGGGCACGGCCGGCGACGCGGGTGCGGCGGACCGCCTCGAGCGTCCGGGCGAGGAGCTCGGTGTCGCCGGCCGTCAGCGAGAACGAGCGGCGAGCCGCCTCGGGCGCAAGCTCGGGGGGCACCGGGTAGACGATGAGGACCGGCAGCCGAAGGCCGGCCTCCCGGAGCTCGAGCGCCTCGTCGAACGTGGCGACGCACAGGCCGTCGACGCCGGCCGAGGCGAGCGCGCGCGCCACCGGGACGGCACCGTGGCCGTAGGCGTCGGCCTTGACGACCGCCTCGATGCGGACGCCCGCCGGCAGCGCGGAGCGGATCGCCGCGAAGTTGCCGGCCAGACGGTCGAGGTCGATCCGCAGCCAGGCCGTTCGAGGCAGCGGCGGCCTCAGCGGAGCCTCTCCCCGGCCGACGCGTCGCGGGCCCCGAACCCGAGGCGCCGGCCCGACGACCGACGCGCCGCGAGGAGGGCGAGTCGCCGGCGCGCAAACGCGACCTCGTCGGGCAGGTCCGAGGCAAGGAGTCCCGCATCGCCGATCCGCTGGCGAACCGCCTCGCCGGCCAGCCCGTGAAGGTAGACCCCGAGCCGGGCGGCGGCGAACGGCTCCACGCCCTGAGCCAGGAGCGCCCCGATCGTCCCGGAGAGTACGTCACCGGTCCCACCGCTCGCCAGGGCCGGGTTCTCGAACGGGGCGACGGCGATCGAGCCTCCCGGCTCGGCGATGACCGTCCGGGCCCCCTTGAGGACGACGACCTGGCCCCACCGCTCGGCGGCGGTCGCGGCGGCCTGGGCACGAGCGGTATCGTCGGCCAGGAGATCGCCGTCGGCGTCGGGGTCGCTGCCGCTGGCTGCCCGGAGCCGCCGGAACTCACCCACGTGCGGGGTGAGGACGGCCCGCCGCGTGACACCCTCCCACCAGGCGTCGAGCGAGGCGAGCGAGCGGAGCGCCTCGGCATCGACGACCGCCGGCACCGGGGCCGGTTCCTCGGGGACGGCGAGGAGGGCCGAGATCAACTCGGTCGTCGCGAGCCCCGGCTTGAGGCCCGGGCCGACGACGATCGCGTCGTGGTCGTGGTCGAGGATCCGCCCGAGCGCCTGCTCGGGGTCGACCTCCTCGACGTCGTCCTCGGGCAACCCCATCGTCGTCGCCTCGACGACCTTCGCCGCGAAGAGCGGCTGGAGCGATTCGGGCACCGCCAGCGTGACGAGACCGGCCCCGGCCCGCCCGGCGGCCCGGCAGACGAGGAGCGCGGCCCCGGCGTAGTCGAGCGAGCCGGCGAGGACGAGCAGCTTGCCGAACATCCCCTTGTGGCCGCGCTCGGGACGAGCCGGGAGCAGCGAGGCGGCAAGGTCGTCGTCGAGCGCGGTCGTCCCGGGCACGACCTCCACCGTGCGTCCCGCGCCCGCCGCGCCTCCCTCGGCTCGGCGCCCGAAGCCGACCGGGACCCGCTCAGGCATCGGGGGCACCGCCGTCGACGAGCGCCCGCAGGCGCTCGAGCCGGGCCAGGATCCGCCGCTCGCGGTCGTCGAGCCGCTCCTCGATGTCGGGCGGGAAGAGGTAGCGGCCGCCGGCCGTGCGGATGCCGTAGGCGATCGCGACCGCGTAATCCGACTCGTGGCTGATCGAGACCGCCACCCGGCCCATGCCCAGCTGCTCGGCGCGGGCCGCCGCGCGCCCCTGGAGCCGGACGGCAGGCTGGCCGGTCGGCAGGCGCTCGATCTCGATGTCACGCCAGCCGATCCCGTGGACGCCAAGGCCGAGGACCTTGGAGACGGCCTCCTTGGCCGCCCATCGTCCGGCGAGCGTCTCGGGCCGGTCGCGGACGTAGCGCCGCTCCGAGTGGGTGAGAACCCGGCGCGAGAACCGCGTCCCGTAGCGCTCGAGGATACGTCGGATCCGCTCCACCTTGACGATGTCGATCCCGAGCTCGGTCGTCCCGGACGGAACCAGCCCAGGGGCGGCGTGGGGGTCGGCCGGGGCGGAACCGTCGAACCACTCGCGCGGGGTCATGTCGGCCCTACTCGACCGTCACCGACTTCGCCAGGTTGCGGGGCTGGTCGACGTCGGTCCCCCGGGCCACGGCCATGTGGTAGGCGAACAGCTGGAGCGGGATGACCGCCAGGACC
>JAJYXX010000297.1 GCA_021801545.1 Chloroflexota bacterium
TCGACCAGGCCGCCGGGGTCGCGCTCCGCCAGCACCGCCCGGGCCGCTTGGCGCTCGGCCGGCCACACCGCAGCGGCCTCGGCCGCAGCGCGCAGGAGGCCGTACGTCGTCGACGAGGGCATCGCCTGGTGCTGCTCGCGACGGAGCCGGAGCACCTCCTGGTCCTCTTCCCGGCGGGTGTGGACCCCGGCGGCCAGGTCGTAGAGCTGGGCGACCTGCCAGCCGCTCGTCTCGGCGATCCCCCGTGTGGCCCAGGACAGGACGTCGTCGTCGCGGCCCAGCTCGGCCATGGCCTCGGCGACCCTGATGAACTGGTACGGCCGGCTCAGGTCACCGCCCAGCAGCCTGACGAGGGCCTCCGTGTCGCCGTCGAGGATAGCCAGACGCTCCTGGGCGTACGTGGCGGCGAACGAATCGCCACCACCAGCTTCGACCCGCTGCTTCACCTCGCGCCGGTACGCCGCCAGCCCGAGATCGCCCAAGGCATCGGCGTAGCGGACCGGGTCCACCTCGAAGAAGTCCTGTTCGTCGAAGCGGAACCGGACCATCCAGCGGGCCAGCTTGATCGGATCCGCATTCCCGGCGTCGCACGCCCGGGCGTGCAAGTCAAGCAGCTCACGGGCCAGGTCGCCGATCAGCCCGTCGGAGTCGTCTGCCTTGAGGATCACCTTCACGACGTGCCCGACCGCCCGTTCGATCAGCGCCACCAGCTCGGCCGTCGGCGACGAGACGACCGCCTCGCCGATCGCCTCGAGAACGGGCCTCGCCTGCATCGCCCAGCCGCCGCTCTCCCGGTAGCCGAGGTACCGGTTCGTCCGCAGCCCGCGGTCGATCTCCGCTTTCAGCTGGGAGAGATCCCCCGACCCCCGGCTCGCCGTCAGACGGACCGCCCGAGCGACGTCCTCGTGGCGCTCGGCGGCCTTGCCGACGATCACGCGCAGGTCCTCGGGGTCGAGCTTCTCGATCAGCACGCCGAGCTCCTCAGGCCCCGAGCGTGGCGCACGTGGACTCATTGCGAATGCTCGCTGCTCATCGCCTCGCGACGGTAACGCCCGGACACCATCATGTTCAGGTTCGGCCGACCTTGAGGCCGCCCCGCCGGTGCTGGAGCCACAGTTGCGGGTGTCGCGACGAGCCCGCGATCACCTCCAGCCAGCGTGGGTAGTTCAAGACGATGAGCTCGAGCTGCTCGCGGAGGCCTGACGGTTGGCGAGTGCAGAGGATCACGTCCACGCCCCGGCCGAGGTACGCACGGACGCGAAGCTCCCGGCTCCGGAAGTCCTGGTCCGACGTGACGAGGATCCAATCCTCCTCTGCGCACCAGTCGGCGATCTCCGCGTCGCTCGCCTTGTGCCGAAGCCCCTGGACCCTCGGATGCGGCTCGCCGAGCTCGGCGATTCGCTGGACCTGCTGCACGGTGTACTCGAAGCGAGGAAGCAGCTCGCCCAGCCAATGACTGAAGTTCTCGTCCAGCAGGAACCGAGGCTCAGCTGGCAAGGAGGTCCTGGACCCCGCGCACGTCCTCCACGTCGATGGCGTGCCAGTCGGCGATCTGCTCGACGCTGTGGGACACCAGCTCCCTGGCGATGACGGCGATAGGGAGGCGCGTACCCTTCACGACGGGCTCGCCGAACTGGATGTTCGGATCGATCTCGACACGGTCGGTCAGCTCCCAGGCAACCGCCTCGTTCTCAGCGCCGAAGCGGATCTCCTCGGCGAACGTCTCGATGACTGGCAGCCACACGTAGTGGCCGGCACGTCTCCCGACCAGCTCGATGACCTGCGGCTCTGCGCCGGCCGCCGCCAGGTCGGCCCAGATCGCGGCGCCGTCGGTGAAGAAGAGCCGCTGCGCGAACGGACGGGCCACCTCCGGCAGTGACTCGGCCAGCGCGGCTTCTAGCTTGCGGAGCTTTTGGAGGCTCACCCCTGACCGGCGGAAGCGCCGGACGACCTCCAAGCTGACGAGGTCGTGGAACGAGAGCAGGCGCGGCTCGTCGGGGCCAATGCTGACGCTCGGCGGGGTCAGCCCGGCAACCCAGCGGCGAAGGGTCGCGGCCCGCACATCCGAGGACCGCAGGGCGAGGATCCGGGCAGCCTCAGGGAAGCTGTAGATCCCGGTCCCGAACGCGGGCGGGGTGAGGGTCGAGGTGGGCACGGGGAAATCGTATCGGTCAGGTCCGACAGCCCAGAGCTCATTCGAGGACCAGTCGCCGGCTCAGCCGCACGACGCGTCGGAGGACTGGCCCGGCTCCTGCCGGGGGTGCCGATCGCGCCAGAGCGCGAACCTTCGGGTCCGCGGCGGCGCGCCGGCCTTGGGCGCGAGGCACCCGGTCGTGGGGTCGACGTCGTAGCCGAAGGGACGGGACCCTCCGCACCAGCCGCCCCGGCGCTCGGTCGAGGACCCCGGGGCCTGGTCGCCGAAGCGGCAGGTGAGCTCCCCGTCGGGTTGGCTCCTCACGCACGCGTCGAGGCGCTCGTCAAGCGCCTTGCTCCCGGTCGTGCTGGTCGACACATGGTGCGAGTAGCTCCCCACGGCGGCGAGCGCAGCGCCCTTGTGGGCCTCGTCGGGGTCGACGCAGCGGACGCTTTCCAGGGCCAGGCTCGGCGTCCTGCACGGCCGGCGGTCGGGGCGACCCTCTACGGGCTGGGCGGCCCGATGTCCGGGGGCGCGCGATGGAAAGGCGTCAGTCGGCGACGAGCTCATAGACATTGCCGTCTGGCCCGCGAAAGTGCTGCCAGGTTGGACCCGCCCCTCCGAGAAGCTCGACGCCGGCAGACCTCAGCTCGTCGACGGCGCCTGCAATGTCTCGCACCGCGAAGCCGACGACAGGTCCGGTCTCGAAGTGCTCTTTGCCTGGGTATCCAGGCCCAAAGACCTCGACGTGCCTTCCGTCTGGGAGCTCGTAGACCCAGAAGAAGTCCGGTTCGGTGTGGACGCAATGTAGACCGAGTACTGACTCGTAGAACCTGGCGAGCTCCTCAGCGTTG
>JAJYXX010000092.1 GCA_021801545.1 Chloroflexota bacterium
CCATCGCGTGCGCGAGCACACCCACCTCGGTCTGCCCCACGACCTGGGCGGCTCCCTTCAGGCTGTGGGCCTCGCGAAGGAGCGAGCCGATCAGCCGGTGTCGCGCGTCCTCGTCCGCAGCGGCCTCGAGGGCCACCAGGTCGCGCTCGAGGGCGCGCAGCCGCTCGCCGAACTCGACCGCGAAGGTCTGGGCGAGGCGCTCCTGGAGCTCGGCCCGCTGGCTCACCGGGAGGGACCTCCGGCCCGCGCCTCGTCGCCGGGGCGAGCGGGATCACCGGATAGGACGAAGCGTCGCGTCAGCGACTCCAGGTGATCGGCGAGGCGGGTCAGCCCCTCCGCCTCCTGCTGGAGCTGGCGGGCGGCGGCGACCGTCTGGTTCGAGACCTGCCCGACGTTCGCGATGCCGCCCGCGATCTGGTCGACGCCGACGCGCTGCTGGCCCGCCGAGGCGGCGATCTGGCGCGCCAGGCCGGCCGCCTCGGCGGCCGTGGCCGCGAGCTGGTCGATGACCGCTCCGGCCTGTTCTACCTTCTCGACGGTCGCCGCGACGTCCCGTGTCCCTTGCTCGGTCACGAGCACGGCACTGTTCGCCGCCTTCTGGATCTCGCCGAGGATGCCCGAGACCTGGGCGGTCGCCTCGCGGCTCTGGTCCGCGAGGTTGCGCACCTCCTGGGCCACGACCGCGAAGCCACGACCCTGCTCACCGGCCTTCGCGGCCTCGATCGCCGCATTGACGGCGAGCAGGTTGCTCTGGTCGGCGAGGTCGGTGACCGTCGCGACGATCTCACCGATCGCCTGGGTCTGCTCCGAGAGGGCGAGGATGCGCTGGGCGATCGTGTCGACCTTGGCCGACAGGTCGATCATCCCCTGGCGGGCCGTGCCCACGGCGCCCTGCCCCTCGATCGCGACGTCGCTGCTCCGGCCGGCCGCCTCGGCCACCGCGCGCGCTCGCTCGGCCGCCTCTTCGGCGGTGGCCCGAACCTCCTCGACGGTCGTCCCGATCTGGGCGACCGCGGCGGATTCCTCGGTCGCCCCGGCGGTCAGCTGGTTGACCGCGGCGAGGATCTCGGCCGACGCCGAACCGAGGCCGGCGACCGCCTCGCCCTGCGAGCGAAGGTTGGCCCGGAGACTCTCGGTCATCTCCCCGAAGGCGCCCGCGAGCGCGCCGATCTCGTCGGTCCGGCGACCGGGATCGAGGTGCTCGGAGAGGTCGCCGGCGGCAATCCGGCGGGTGGCGCGCGCGAGGTCCTCGAGCGGCCGCACGACCTGGCGGCCGATCCAGATCCAGGCCCCGGCGATGACGACGAGCGTGAGGGCCGGGACGCCGATCGTGATCAGCCGGAGCAGGCCCAGGCCGGCCCCGAGGTCCTGGCTCGCGGCATCCACGACGGCCTGCAGGTCGTCGAGGAAGCGGGCGTTCGTCCGGACGACCGTGTCCACCGCCGCGTCGAAGCCCGGCGTCCCGCGCCGCTCCTCGAGGATGGCCGTGGTGGCCGCGTGGAACGCGGCCCACTCCTCCTGGACCCTGGCCAGTTGCGAGGCGATCGCCCCGGTCGCAGCTGGCAGCGAGATTGAACCCGTCGCGACGGGAGCGGCGCCGCCGTCGATCAGGGCGGCGAGGGCGCGGTCGAAATCGGACGACACCTGCTCGAGGCTGGCGCGGGCCGCGCTGTCCTCGGCTCGGTCAAGGAGCAGGACGTCCTTCGCGAGCCGCTGGCTGCGCCCTCGCTCCAGGCTCGCGACCGCCACCACGTTTGCTGCCACGTTGACCCGATCCGTCAGGAGGGCGATCGCGCCAACCTCGGCGGCGACGAGGGTGGCGAAGAGGACGAAGACGACGCTGACCCGGGCTCGCAGGCTCTGCACCTTCATGTGGCGCCTTCCTCATCTGGTGTCGGTGCTCCAGGCCGACGGCCCCCCGCGTTCGGGGACTGGAGGGAGGATGCGATCCCCTGCAGGAGCCGGACGACGTCGAGAACCACGCCGACCCCGGGCGTCAGCCCGATCGCGTACTCTCGCGTGAGCGGCGGGGTCCCCGCCGGCAGGCGCCCCAGGGACGTGTGCGGGACGTCGGCAACGGTGTCGACCGTCTCGGCGAGGAGGGCCACCTCGACGGCACCCTCGGCGACGACGATCAGCACGTCGGGCTCGCCGGCGGCCGGAGCGCCGAAGAACGTCCCCAGGTCGACGGCCGGAACGACGCCGCCCCGGGCGGCCACGAGCCCCGCCACGAACGATGGAGCCCTGGGCAGCGGGTGCGGCGGCACGTACGGTCGGACCTCGCGGATGGACACGACCGGGAGCGCGTACCGAGCGCCGCGAGTGAACGTGACGAGCGACTCGCCCGGCCCCTCGCCGGCGCGCGTCATCGGGCGTGCCAGCGCCCGCGCCCGGCGCTCGAGGATCGCCGTCGCCTGCTCGTCGCTCATCTCACACCAGCAACGTCGTGGCGATGCTCCGGACGCGGGCCACGGTCAGTCCCTCCGGTCCGTCGAGCAGCCGCTCATCCGGAAGCCCGTCGAGGAGGGCCGTGGCGGCCCGCAGTCGAACGCGCGCCTTCACGGTCCGCCCGCGACGCCACTCGAGAAGGCCCAGCCGGAACTGGGTCAGCGGATCGCGCGGCTCCAGGTAGGCGGCGCGCCCGAGGGCATGACAGGCACCTTCGAGGTCGCCGCGCGCCTCGGCGATCGTCGCCAGGAGCCCGTACCCGAGCGGGAGTTGCCGATCGCGTGCCAACGCCGACCGGCACCGCGCCAGCGCCTCGTCGAGGCGGCCCGTATCGGCCAGGGCACGCGCCTCGTCCAGGAGGGCGCGGGGATCCGCGAAGGCGGCCTTGGGGGCCGGATCGACCGGACGTGCAGGTCCATGCCCGACCGGCCGAGCCACCGCGACGGCCGGCGCTGCGGGCCGGCTCGTCGGGCTCGCCGCAGTGGGACGCGAGTCGGCAGCACGTCGCTCGTGGTACGGCCTCTGGTAGAGGGTGATCC
>JAJYXX010000264.1 GCA_021801545.1 Chloroflexota bacterium
CGTGGTTCAACGACGCGACGGTCGTGACCAGGAATCCCGCCGACTTCGAGCGCCAGGGAGTGCCGGTGCTCGCCTACGGCTGATCGAGAGCGGGCATACTGCTCACCGATACAGCGAAGGAGAGCAGCGTGAGCATCGGGACCGCGTTCCACCCCCGGACCGCGCCACTGAACCGCAAGATGCAGTGGCGCGAGTGGTCGGGCTACTTCGCCTCGAGCGTCTATGCCGATGCCCACGACATCGAGTACAACGCGATCCGCGAGGCGGCGGCCCTGATCGACGTCTCGCCGCTCTTCAAGTACCGCGTCCACGGCCCGGATGCGGAGCGGCTCGTGGACCGGGTGATCACCCGCGACGCGACGAAGCTCCGGGTCGGCGCCGTCTACTACACGCCCTGGTGCGACGAGGCGGGCAAGGTCGTCGACGACGGGACGGTGGCCCGGCTGTCCGAGACCGAGTTCCGCTGGACGGCCGCCGAGCCGCAGCTGCGCTGGCTGCGGATGAACGCGCTCGGGCTCGAGGTCACGGTCGACGACGTCAGCGAGCGCGTCGCGGCGCTCGCCCTCCAGGGCCCGTTCTCGCGGGCGGTGCTCGAAGCCGCGACCGGCGAGTCGTTCGCCGATCTGCGCTACTTCCACCGGCGCGCTGGCCGGATCGGCGACCTCGCGATCGACGTCTCGCGCACCGGCTACACCGGTGATCTCGGCTACGAGCTGTGGGTCGAGGCCGGGCGGGCGGTCGAGCTCTGGGATCGCCTGATCGAGGCCGGTCGCCCCTGGGCGATCCGCCCGGCCGGGATGCTCGCCCTCGACGTCGTCCGCCTCGAGGCGGGGCTCATCCTGCTCGAGGTCGACTACACGAGCGCCCGCCACGCGGTGATCCCCGAGCAGGCGTACTCCCCGTTCGAGATCGGCCTCGGGCGGCTCGTCGACCTCGCCAAACAGGCCGACTTCGTCGGCCGGCGTGCCCTCGTCGCCGAGCAGCGGGCCGGCGGTCCACCGCGCCGCATCGTCGGGCTCGAGCTCGACTGGGCCGGGATCGAGGCGCTCCACCTGGCCCAGGGACTGCCGCCCGTGGCACCGGCCACTGTCTCGCGCACGGCCGTCCCCCTGTTCGCTGAGGGCGGGCGCCAGATCGGGCGTGTGACGAGCAGCGGCTGGAGCCCGATCCTCAAGCAGGCGATCGCGCTCGGCTCCGTGCCGCCCGCGTACGCGGCACCGGGCATGCGCCTGGCGGTCGAGTGGACCGTCGAGGCCCGGCGTGGCCGCGTGCCGGCCAGGGTCGTCGAACTTCCCTTCCTCGACCTGCCCCGCAAACGCGCCTGAGCTCGGGGCTTCGGGCTGTGCAACGGTGGTCGGCCCGAGGTCGCGTCCCTGGCCTGCGTCAGCTCACTGAAGGCGATGGTCGGCGAAGGCCTCGAGGCGCCCGAGCGCCTCGGGCAGGTCGGTCCGGCCGAAGCCGAGCCGGAAGTGGTTGCCCGCGAACCCGAACAGCGAGCCGGGCAGCAACAGTACCCCCTCGGCCTCGATGAGATCGGCGGCGAAGCGCTCGATCGGGACGTCGGCGAGGAGGCGCGGGAAGCCGACCGAACCGGCCCGCGGCCGAACCCACGAGAACGCGTCGGACCGGGCGGCGAAGAAGTGGTCGAGGTGGACGAGGTTCGCGGCCACGATCGAGCGCGACCGGGCGAGGACGCGCTCGCGGGCGCGGAGACCGGCCAGGGCGAGGATCTCCGACGGGGCCGAGGCGCAGATCGTCGTGTAGTCCTTGAACGCGGCGATCCGCTCGAGCAGCGCCCGGTCGCGGGTCGCGAGCCAGCCGATCCGCAGGCCGGCCAGCGCGAACGACTTCGACATCACCCCGATCGAGAGGCCTCGCTCGAAGCCATCGGCGCCGGTCGGCAGGCGGTCGGCCAGATCGAACTCCAGGAACCGGTAGACCTCGTCGGCGAGCAGGTGGACGCCGGCCTCGGCGCAGGCCGCCACGAGCGCCTGCCATTCGGCGTGGGTCGGCAGCATTCCGGTCGGGTTGTGCGGCGCATTCACGACGACGAGCCGGGTCTCGGGGCGAATCGCCTGGCACAGCCGCGCGACATCGAGCGTCCAGCCGTCCTCCTCGCGCAGGGCATGGAGCGCGACGCGGGCACCGGCCGCCCGGGCGACCTCGTAGAGCGACTGATACCCGGGCCAGGTGACGATCGCGTGGTCGCCGGGCCCGAGCAGGACGTTCAGGGTGCAAAAGATCGCCTCCTCGGCACCGGAGAAGACGAGGACGTCGTCCGGGCCGATCGAGTCGTAGAGGCGGGCGAGCTCGGCCCGCAGGAGCGGGTGGCCGGTCGACTCGGTGTAGCCGAGCCGGAGCCCGTCCCAGAGGGCGCGGGTCTCGTCGTCGGCGAGCTCGAGCAGCTCGGCCATCGCGATCCCCTCGACGTCGGAGGCGCAGAGCAGGTGGCGGACGGCGAACTCCCAGCGCGCGAAGTAGCGCTCGAGGGCGAAGTCGGCGATCCGCATCAGGCGGGCGCGGTCGCCGCGGCCAGCAGTGCCGCCGCGACCGCCGGCTGCGGCACCGTCACCGGCGGCCTCACGCTAGCCGGTGACGCGGTGGAGGACGGCGGCGAGGGCGCGAAACGACGCCTCGCCGATGTTCGCCCCGATCGCGAGCCAGCTGATCGGGGCGCCCCGCTCGACGACGACCGCGTAGCCGCCGCCATCGAGCGCGACGAACGTCCCCTGTCGATCACCGAACGCGGCCTGCCCCTGCTCCTGGCCGGACGGGACGCAGCCGCTCGGGTCGCCGCAGAACGCGCCCTGGCGGAGCTCGAGCCGGGCGCCGTTCGGACCACGGTAGGCGATCGTCAGCTGGCCGCCGTCGCGCAGGCGGTAGCTGCCGGTCTCCACGAACCAGCCGTCGGGGAAGACGGCGCAGTAGACGTCCCAGTCGAGAGCGCCGGCGGCAGAGGCGAAGAAGTCACG
>JAJYXX010000130.1 GCA_021801545.1 Chloroflexota bacterium
CGAGCCTTCGCGGCCTGCCGCCGAGCCTTCGCGGCCTGCCGCCGAGCCTTCGCGGCCTGCCGCCGAGCCTTCGCGGCCTGCCGCCGAGCCTTCGCGGCCTGCCGCCGAGCCTTCGCGGCCTGCCGCCGAGCCTTCGCGGCCTGCCGCCCCGCTCCGTGCCCGAGACTCACCCGACACCCCTTCAGCGGCACTACATCAGCCTCTCGGTCATTGCCCTCGTCTGCGGCGCCGTCGCAATCAGCGCGCTCGAGCTCGGTGCCTCGCTCGGCAGCCCGCTCGTCAAGCTGTGCGTCCTGGTCGGTGCGCCGATCCTCGTCGCCACGACCGCCGATGCCGGTCTCCGCGTCTGGCGTTCGGCCTGGGCATGGATGCCGGTGGATCGCGGTCGGGGGTGGTTCCGATTGAGCTGGGTCGTCGTGGCGATCCTCGGCCTGGCGATCCTCGTCGCAGCGACGGTGGTCGTGCTCGCGGCATGAGGGTGCCCCGATGAGTCGGCAGGATCCAGCCGGGGCGGAAGGCGAGCGCCACGAGTCGATCGGGCTCAGGCGTCCAGATGCACAGCCGGAGGGTTCGCCGGCGGTCGGGCGCGGCGCGGATCAGCGGCCGGGCGTCCTGCCTGCCCTCGGGCGCGGCCCCGACAGCCGCTCGACCGACATCCCGTCCGGCCGGGGCGTACCGACCTGGCTGGTAACGACGTTCAACTACTGCACGCGCTGCGGTGGGCCGCTCGCGTTCGGCCCGGTCGACGGCGAGGACCGCCAGCGGCTCGCCTGCCGAGCGTGCGGCTCGATCACCTACGTCAACCCCCGCCTCGTTGTCACCACGATTCCGGTGACGGCGGCGGGCGAATGCGTCCTCCTCCGGCGGGGGATCGCGCCCGGCTACGGGACGTGGGCCCAGCCGGGCGGCTTCCTCGAGGTCGACGAGACGGTCGCCGAGGCGGCGATCCGCGAGACGCTCGAGGAGACCGGACTGCTCGTGGAGCCTGGTGAAATCGTCGGGCTCTACTCGCGCCTCGAGGCGGCCGTGGTCGTCGTCGCGTTCGAGGCCCGGATCGTGGGCGGCTCGCCGACGCTCACCCCCGAGGCGCTCGAGGTCCGGGCGTTCGCGCCCGAGGCGATCCCCTGGGACGGGATCACCTTCAGGACGACGGTCTGGGCGCTCCGCGACTGGGTCCGCCGCCGACGGCCGGACCTGTCGCCGCCTGATGTGGCCGAGGAGAGCAACGGGTTCTGAGGAGAGCGGCCTGACCGTGCGTCCGCGGTCCGCGCCCCCGAGCTGCATCGCCGCCGATCCGCTTGGCCCCTGCCGCGAGGCCGTTCTGCACCGAAGAACAAACGCCCCGGAGCACCCTCCGGTCCGCGTCCCCCGACGGGTCGCTCCGGCGATTTGTCCTGCTGGGCAGAACCAGCCGCCCCAAGCCGCCCCGGGCCCCATCGGCTCCGGCGGTTTGTCCTGCTGGGCAGAACCAGCCGCCCCAAGCCGCCCCGGGCCCCATCGGCTCCGGCGGTTTGTCCTGCTGGGCAGAACCAGCCGTGCTCTGAGCGTATCGACTCGGCCGTTCGGGCCGTCCAGGCACTCAGCTCAGGTCGACGAAGACGTTCTTCACCTCGGTGTACTCGCGCAGCGCATCCATCCCGAGGTCGCGCCCGAGGCCGGACATCTTGTAGCCTCCGAACGGCGCCTCGATGTGGACCGAGTTGTTGCAGTTCACCGAGATGACTCCGGTCTGGACCCCCTTCGAAACCCGGATCGCCCGCCCGATGTCGCGCGTCCAGACCGAGCCCGACAGGCCGTACGGGGTGGCGTTCGCCAGGCGCACCGCCTCCTCCTCGGTGTCGAACGTGATGACGGCCACGACCGGGCCGAAGATCTCCTCGCGGACGATCTTCATGTCGACCGTCGCCCGGTCGAAGACCGCCGGCAGGAGGTAGGCGCCCCGGGCGAGCGCAGGATCGGTCGGCGGAACACCGCCCACCACGAGCTCGGCACCCTCGGCGCGTCCCGCTTCCACGTAGGCGGCGACGCGGTCGCGCTGCCGGAACGAGACGAGCGGACCGACCTCGGTCGCCTCGTCGGACGGGTCGCCCACCTTTACCTTCTGCGTCGCCTCGGCGAAGAGCGCGACGACCTTTTCGTGGACCGAGCGCTCGACGAGGATCCGGCTCCGGGCGCAGCAGTCCTGGCCACAGTTGTCGAAGACCGAGTACGGGCTCTCGGCGGCGAAGCGCTCGATGTCGGCGTCGGCGAAGACGATGTTCGGGCTCTTGCCACCCAGTTCCAGGCTGACCTTCTTGATGTTGCCCGCGGCCAGCCGCATGATCTCCTGCCCGGTCGCCGTCTCGCCGGTGAAGCCGACCTTGCCGATCCCAAGGTGGGCCGCGATCGCCGCGCCGACCGTGCCACCCGGGCCGGTGACGACGTTGACGACGCCGGCCGGGAGTCCCGCCTCGAGGGCGAGCTCGCCGAACCGGACCGCCGTCAACGGCGAGTAGCTGGCGGGCTTGAGGACGACCGTATTGCCGGCCGCAAGCGCCGGGCCGAGCTTCCAGCTGGCGAGGTAGAGCGGGAAGTTCCAGGGCACGATCAGCCCGACGACACCGATCGGCTCGCGCAGGGTGAAGTCGAAGCCGGGGCGGGTGACCGGGATCGTCTCGCCGTGGAGCTTCGTCGTCGCGCCGGCATAGAACTCGATGACGTCGGCAACCCGGCCGATCTCCCAGCGCGCGCCCGAGATCGGCTTGCCGATGTTGCGGCTCTCGAGCTGCGAGAGCTCCTCGAGGTGGTCACGGACCACCTGGGCGAGCCGGAACATCAGCCGGGCGCGCTCTGGCGCCGTCATCGTGCCCCAGCCGGCGTCGAAGGCGGCCTGGGCGGCCGCCACCGCGCGGTCGACGTCGGCCGGGGTTCCTTCGGCCACCCGGGCGATCGTCGTGCCGGCGTGGGGCTCGACGACGTCGAACGTGC
>JAJYXX010000415.1:0-1717 GCA_021801545.1 Chloroflexota bacterium
CCTCGCCCTCGCCCTCGCCGATCGCCCTCGCCCTCGCCCTCGCCGATCGCCCTCGCCCTCGCCCTCGCCGATCGCCCTCGCCCTCGCCCTCGCCGATCGCCCTCGCCCTCGCCCTCGCCGATCGCCCTCGCCCTCGCCCTCGCCGATCGCCCCGCTTTCCTCGCCAATGTGCTGTGGGCAGAGCACTACGCGGAGGTTCGGGCCGATCGCGCTGCTCCGAACCGGACTGCAACCCAGAATCGGGCGCGAAAGGCTCGCTGATGCGCGTGGGCGGCTCATTGGCGAGGATCAGGAGCGGAATCTGGGGGCGCTGGCGGCACGCACCGGGCCGCGAGCCGGATAGTGCTCTGGAGCCGAACTTTGACGAGGAAAGCTGACGACTGACGCCGGTCCACGACTGACGCTGGTCCACGACTGACGCCGGTCCCGCACTGACGCCGCCGACGGACGCGGGCCGAGCACTGACGCGGGCCGAGTGCTGGACCGTACAGGTGCTTGCGCAACGACGACCCGATCGCGTATCCTGCGCGTCATGCACCGCTACTCCTTCTCCGTCGAGGCGAAGAAGAAGCTCTGGCGGCCCTGCCGGGAGGTACGGGCCCTGGGGCTCTGACGGCGCGCGCAGACGACGACCGAACGGGGCCTCCGGGCACGGAGGCTCCAGGGGCCGCGGACACCAGGCCGGTGACCGCGGCTTTTTGATTCGCTCGGCGACAGCCGAGACGACGGACCTCCGACCGACGGCCCTCCAGCAGCGAGGGAAGCACGATGGACGCGATCATCTTCGGCACCGGAGGACTCGGGCGGGCGCTCGCCGCCGCACTCGTCGAGCGAGGGGAGCCGGCTCCCCGGCTGCTCGGCCGCCCCGCGCTCGGTCACCACCGGGCCACCGATCTCGAGGCGGCCGACGTCGTCTTCGAGGCATCGCGTGGCGAGGCAGTCGTGCCGAACGTCGCGACGGCGCTGGCCGCGGGGTGCCGGCGCTTCGTCATCGCCACAACCGGCTGGGATGACGCCCGCCCGGCTGTCGACGAGGCGCTCCGCGCCCATGGCGCAGCCGCCGTCGCGGCTCCCAACTTCAGCCTCGGCGTCGTCCTCTTCGGGCGCCTCGTCGAGACCGCCACGATCCTCTTCGGAGCCATCGAGGCGTTCGATCCGTACCTCGTCGAGTGGCATCGACGGACGAAGGTGGACCGGCCGTCCGGCACAGCACGGGAGCTCTCGCGTCGCATCCTCGCGGCGCACCCCGCGAAGCGTCGGCTCGTCGACCCGTGCCGCGACGGACCGCCGATGCCGGACGAGCTCGACGTGGCCGTCATCCGCGCCGGGGCCTCGCCGGGCATGCACCTCGTCGGGTTCGACGCGCCCGGCGAGACGGTCGAGCTGCGCCTGACGGCGCGCGACCGGTCGGCCTACGCGGCCGGCGCGCTGGCGGCGGCCGACTGGCTGGTCCGCGAGCGGCGCAGCCCCGGCCTCCACGCGTTCGACCCGGTCGTCGACGAGTTGCTCGACCGTTCACGGCGCACCGTGGCGCCGATCACCGCCTGATAAAGCTGACCCGAAGGAGATCCCAGATGAACTCGCAGTCCCGAACCGTCCCGGCCGGCCGTCCGGCCCTCCACGGTGCGTTCACCGCCCTCGCCACCCCGTTCACCGTCGACGGCGCCCTCGACGAGGCGACGTTCCGCCAGTTCGTCCGCTGGCAGATCCTGGCCGG
>JAJYXX010000415.1:1817-2967 GCA_021801545.1 Chloroflexota bacterium
GGCCAGGGAGTGATCTCGGTCGCCTCGAACGAGATCCCGAGCGAGATGCACGCCCTCTGCGCGGCGGCACAGGCTGGCGACTGGGAGCTCGCGCGCCGGACGCACGAGCGCTGGCTGCCGCTCTTCCGCGCCAACTTCAGCGGTGGACCGAACCCGGTGCCGGTGAAGTCGGCGCTCGCGCTCATGGGCCTCTTCCCGACCGATTCGCTGCGCCCGCCGCTGCTGGCGTTCGAGCCTGAACGACGCCAGCAGCTGGCGACCCTCCTCCGGTCGGCCGGGCTCGTCGAGGCGAGCGGCGGCCGGATGGCCGGCGTCGCCCGCGAGATGATCGCCCGCGAGTCGGTCGCATGAGCAGTCCGAGTCCTGCCGTGAGCGCCACCCCGGCCGAGATCCTGGCCGCTCTCGACGACGGACGGCTCCGCGCCGCCCGGCCGGATCCGGCCGGGCCCGGTGGCTGGCGGGTCGACCCGGAGGCGAAGCAGGCGATCCTCGCCTGCTTCGCCGAGCGCGCGACCCGCGACTGGGATCTCGACGGCGTGTTCCGGTTCCGCGACCGGGTCGGTCTGCCGCCCAAGGAGCTGATCGCCGGCCCCCGGGCCGAGGCGGCCCTGGCGGCCGGCCGGCCGTGGCGGATCGTGCCCGGCGGGACGAGCGTCCGGGCCGGGGTCTATCTCGGGCCGGGTGTCGTGATCATGCCGCCCTCGTTCGTCAACATCGGGGCCTGGATCGGCGAGGACACGATGATCGACTCGCACGTCCTCGTCGGCTCGTGCGCCCAGGTCGGGGCGCGTGTTCACCTGGCGGCCGGGGTCCAGGTCGGCGGCGTCCTCGAGCCGCCCGGAGCGCGCCCGGTGATCATCGAGGACGATGCGTTCATTGGTGGCGGCTGCGGTCTCTTCGAGGGGATCCTCGTCGGACGCGCAGCCGTCCTGGGGGCCGGCGTGATCCTGACGGGGAGCTCGCGGCTCTACGACCTCGTGACCGAGCGGGTCGTCGAGGGGACGGCCGGGGCGCCGCTCGCGGTGCCGGAGCGCGCCGTCGTCGTGCCGGGGACGCGGGCGCTCGAGAGCTCGTTCGCCAAGCAGCATGGTCTGGCGGCCGCGACCGCGCTGATCGTCAAGTACCGCGACGCGGGGACCGATGCCCGGGT
>JAJYXX010000164.1 GCA_021801545.1 Chloroflexota bacterium
GACCCTCTACGAATCGGCAGCCGACTGGCACCACCACCTGGTGTGCCGGGCCTGCGGCCGGATCGTCGACGTGCCATGCCTGGCGGATGCAAGACCCTGCCTCAGCCCGGTCCTGCCAGGGGTCGTCATCGAGGAGGCCCAGGTCATCTTCCGAGGCCTGTGCGCGGCCTGTGCAATGGACCGGGCCCGAGCCAAGCCGGGGCCTCGAGCCAAGCCGGGGCCTCAGCCGGCCGAGCCCGATCAGCCGCCCAATGAGCAAATCCTCGGACACCAATGAATAGAGGCGGGTCTCGCTTCCGATGCGGGTCCTCTCGAGATGAGACCGGCCCGTTGGGACAGGTGGTGCGCGCCGCGGCCTGGCTCGACCTGCCGAGGCCGCGTCGCCACGCACGATCCGGCTCGTGACACGTGATCATCCCCGCTACGAGGAGGCATGCCATGCATCGATCGCTTGCCGCGGACCCGAGGTGGACCGGCTGGCGTCGTCGTTTCGACCGACTCGATCGGGCGATCACGAGCTGGCTCGCCCGAGCCGGGATCGTCGTCCTCCGGCTCGGACTGGGGCTCGTGTTCCTCTGGTTCGGCGTCCTCAAGTTCATTCCCGGTCTGAGCCCGGCGCAGGATCTGGCGACGCGCACGATCGAGCGCGTGACGCTCGGCGCCGTCGGGCCGGACGTCTCGCTGCCGATCCTCGCCGCGTGGGAGAGCCTCATCGGCCTGGGGCTCCTGAGCGGCCGGTTCCTCCGGGCGACCCTCTTCCTGCTCGCCGTCCAGATGCTCGGCGCGGCGACGCCGCTGCTGCTCTTCCCGGCCGAGACGTTCACGCGGTTCCCGTACGCGCCGACCCTCGAGGGCCAGTACATCATCAAGAACGTCGTCCTCGTCGGGGCCGCCATGGTCATCGGCGCGACGGTGCGGGGTGGCGTGATCGTGCCTCATCGTGACGCGCGGGCGGCGGAGGGCGAGGTCTCGCGGCCTGTTGCCGGGTAGGCTGGCCTCGTTGCGAGCCCTCCGGCGTGGTGGGCGAGGTCCGCGTGCGGGTCCCGTCCGTCGTGGCCGCACGGGTCGGCATGGATGATGGCGGACGCCAGATGCGGCACCTCGTGGAGCAGACGGTGCCTCGCCCGCTCGGCGATGTCGTGCGCCGCGGCAACCGACAGCGACTGGTCGACGACGACCTCGGCTTCCGCATGGAGCCGGTGGCCGATCCAGCGGATGCGCACGGCGCCAAGACCCTCGACGCCCTCCGTCCCGGCGAGGGCCACCTCCGTCTCGTCGAGGATCGCCGGCTCGACGGCGTCCATCATCCGCATGAGGACGCTCCGGGCGGCGTCCCCGAGTACGAGCACGATCATCGCGGCGATGACGAGACCGGCGATCGGGTCGGCTGCGGGGAAGCCCGCGGCGACCCCGACGGCTCCGGCCACGACGCCGAGCGAGGTGAACCCGTCGGCGCGGGCGTGCATGCCATCGGCGACGAGCGCGGCCGAGCCGATCTGGCGGCCGACCTTCATCCGGTAGCGCGCGACGAGCTCGTTCCCGACGAAGCCGACGACGCCCGCCGCGGCGACTGCCCAGAGGAAACGGACCTGGGCGGGATGGAGCAGGCGGTCGATCGCCTCGTAGGCGGCGAAGGCCGCCGAGCCTGCGATGAAGACGAGGACGACGAGCCCGGCCAGGTCCTCCGCCCGCCCGTAGCCATAGGAGAACCGGCGCGACGCGACACGTCGACCGACGATGAACGCCATCCAGATCGGAACGGAGGTGAACGCGTCGGCGAAGTTGTGGAGGGTGTCCGAGAGGAGCGCGACCGACCCGGTCGCGATGACGACGACGAGCTGGATGGCGGCCGTGGCGCCAAGCGCGACGAGCGAGAGCTTGAGCGCGCGGACGCCCCGGGCGTCCGACTCCAGTGCGCTGTCGATCGATACCGCCGCGTCGTGGCTGTGCGGACGGGCCAGGTCCCGGAGCGCCGCCACGAATCCCGTCGGGTGCTCGTGGTCGTTGTGCCGGTGGTCGTGCTCGGGGCTACCGTGCTCGTGATCGTCGTGCGGGTTCTCAGCCGGCATGCATCGACCTCCCGGGAAGCATCACGATCGCCATTCGCATCGGCCTCAGGACTCCTCGATCCGAGGTCGCGCCAGAAAAGGAGCGCGCCGCGACGCCTCCCCCGATCCGCCGAGGTCACTACCGGGCAGCGCCGTCGCCCGACGCGCACGAAGCCCATTCGCGATGACGAAGACCTCGGCGATCTCGTGTGCAGCGACGACGGCAGCGAGCCCGAGGGCGCCGATGGCGGCGAGGGGGACGAGGACGAGGAGGATCGAGCCCGACAGGATGAGGTTCTGGCGCATGACCGTCCGGGCCCTGCGGGCGTGGAGGATGGCCTGCGGCACGTGGCGAAGATCATCGCCCATGAGCGCGACATCGGCCGTCTCGATGGCGACATCGGTGCCCATCGCGCCCATCGCGATGCCGACATCGGCCGTCGCCAGGGCCGGGGCGTCGTTGATCCCGTCGCCGACCATCGCCGTCGGGTCGGACCGGCGGAGTTCCTCGACGAGCGACGCCTTCTGTGCGGGCAGCAGGCCGGCGTGGACGCGTGCGATGCCCGCCTCGGCGGCGATCGCCGCAGCCGTACGCTGGTTGTCGCCCGTGAGCATGACGACCTCGGCGCCGAGCCGGCGGATCGCGTGGACCGCGGCGATAGTTTCGGGGCGCAGCTCGTCGCGGATCCCGATCAGGCCAAGCAGGGAGCCGCCGCGCGCGACGATGACGACCGTCGCTCCCTCTGCTTCGAGCGACTCCACGGCCCCGGCCAGCGCACCAGGCGGGACGAAGGATGGACGCCCGAGGCGAACCTCGACACCGGCGACCCTTCCGGTCAGGCCCTGGCCGGCCAGGGCCATCACGTCCTCGGCGGCTGGAATATCGGGCGCAGCTGCGAGGACCGCCCGGGC
>JAJYXX010000342.1 GCA_021801545.1 Chloroflexota bacterium
GGTCTGGATGAGCGTCAGCGCCTCGAACAGCTCGTCGAGCGTCCCGAACCCGCCGGGCAGGATGACGAAACCGTCGGCGTACTTGACGAACATCGTCTTGCGGGCGAAGAAGTAGCGGAACTCGATCCCCATGTCGACGTGGGCGTTGAGCGCCTGCTCGTGCGGGAGCTCGATGTTCAGGCCGATCGAGAGCCCGCCGCCCTCCTGGCAACCGAGATTCGCCGCCTCCATGATCCCCGGACCACCCCCGGTGATCACGGCGAACCCCTCCGCCGCCAGCAGGCGGCCGATCTCGCGGGCGAATTCGTACGCGGGCTCGCCAGGCTGGACGCGAGCCGAGCCGAAGACCGTGACCGCCCGACCGATGCCCGCCAGGGCATCGAACCCTTCGACGAACTCGGACAGGATCCGGAGCGCCCGCCACGGGTCGCTGTCGAGGAAGGCCGGCCGAACCTGGCGGCGCAGGAGCTTCTGGTCCTCGGTCGCCAGGGCGTGCCCGAGGTGTTCGACCGCCCTCGGGGCGAGCACGACCCGGCCGACCCGTCGGGCCTGGCGGCGGTTCGTGCGTTCCTTGTCCATCAGACTCCTCGCGGCGAGTGGAGGGCCCGCCTAGCATGCCACCGCTGACGATCGCCTGCAGCTGGCCGTCAGCCCCCGATCGCGCTCGGTCGGGACGTCCAGCGCTTCCAGATCGCCTCGTCGCGCCCGGCGGCCACCTCGTTGCCGAACCGCACGAGGGGCAGCTTGAGAAGCCGCCCGTCGGCGAGCAGCCGGTCGGTCAGCTCGTCGTCGTCCATCCGCAGGTAGCCCAGTCCGGCGTCGCGCCAGGCACGCCCCTCGGTGTCGGCGAGGGCCCGCGCCCCGAGCCGCTCGACGAACCGGCGGAGCTCACCGGGCGCGATCGGGCGCCGGCGAAGGTCGACGAAGTGGATCGCGATCCGCCGTTCCTTGAAGAACCGGAGGGCAGCCCGGGTCGGCTGCGAATCCTCGAGGCCGAAGATCTGGACGCTGGGACCCGATGAGGCGGCTGGCATCAGCCCGCTGGCAGCGCCACCTCGATCCGGCCCTCGACGATCCGGACCGGGTAGTAGCGGAAGCGGCGCACGCGCGTCAGGCGGCGCGCCTCCGTCTTCACGCCCGGCGGGTCGGGCTTCGGCTCGCGTCCGGGCGGTGTCCAGGTCGGGTGGACGACGCCGTCCGGGTCCAGACCCCCGGTCGTCGGCATCCGGACCGGGTCGCCGGTGCACAGGTCGAAGCGCCCGGCGTGGAGTGGACACGTCACGACGCAGCCGTCGAGCTCCCCGAGCGAGAGCGGCGCCGCCATGTGCGGGCAGCGATCGTCGACCGCGACGATGCCGGCGGGAGGATGGGCGAGCAGCACGTCGAGGTCCCCGCGAGTCACCCGGCGCATCGAGCCGGGCGGCAGGTCCGCGGTCGCGAGCAGCGGCTCGAACGATGCACCGGCGTCCGCCGACGTCCCGGGCGCCTGGAGCTGGCTGGGGTACGGTGCCGGCCGCGGCTCGGCGGCCGCATCACCCGCCGAAGGAGACGGTGCATGCTCGGTCTGGTCGCTCATCGCCGCGAATTCTATCCGACCGACGCCGCGTCAGTCCCGGATCGGGACCTCCACGAGCGCCGGCTGCGGGGCCGTCACCGGGGTGGCCTGCGGTCCGAGCGTCGAGCGGAGCGGCAGCTCGGCCATGAAGAGCGATGCCCCGATGGCCAGGACTCCGGTCACGACACCGATGAAGAACACGTCCGAGACGGCCAGGCTGAAGGCGTTCCAGAAGGCGTGGTCGAACTGCGAGATGAACGGCGCGAACAGGGCCTGGACGCCTGCCTGCGCCTGGACGGGGACCTGGCCGGCGACGAAGTCGGCGAACGCCCTGCCGAAGCTCTGGCCGACGCCCGTCAGGTTGTTCAGGTCGAGACCGCCGCCCGCACCGGCACCGCCTGCACCCGCGCTGCCGAGGTTCCCGGCCAGCTGGCCGAACGGAGCCTGGAGCTGCGGCGGAAGGGTGGCCTCCGTGTTTCGAATGACCGGCTGCAGCTGGCCGGGCAACTCGTTCTTCAGCGCCGTCCCGAAGACGGTACCCGCGATCGCCAGCCCGACCGAACCCCCGATCTGGCGGAAGAAGGTGAGGTTGGAAGTCGCGACACCGAGCTTGGAGAACGGGACCGCGTTCTGGACGATGATCGTGAAGACGGCCATCGTGGGGCCGAGCCCGACGCCGGCGATGAACATCCAGGCCCACAGGACCGGCAGCTGCGTGTCGGCCCGAAGCTGGGTCAGCAGCAGTAGCCCGCTCGTCATCGTCGTGATCGCGACGATGACGAGCGCCTTGTATTTCCGCGTCCGGGCCACGATCTGGCCGGACACGATCGAGCTGCCGATCAGCCCGACCAGGAGCGGGAACATCTGGTAGCCGGAGGCCATGGCGCTCGAGCCCTGGACGACCTGGTACCAGCGGGGGAGGAAGAGCACTGCGGCGAAGAAGCCGAAGCTGACGAAGAACGTCGCCGCGATCGACGAGGCGTACGTCCGGTTGCGGAAGAGGTCGAGCGGGACGATCGGCTCCTTCGCCCGGGCCTCGATGAGGACGAAGACGGCGAGGATCGCCAGGCTGACCGCGATCAGGCCCCCGACCGACGCGTCGGTCCAGTCGCCGGTCTGCTTGTTCGTCAGCCCGATCAGGAGCATCGAGATGCCGACGATGAAGACGAGCCCGCCGAGGACGTCGAAGTCGTGCGTCGCGCCGGACCGCTTCATGTTCGGCAGCAGGCGCCAGATCACGTAGAGGGAGACGAACCCGATCGGCAGGTTGACGTAGAAGACCCAGTGCCAGCTGATGACGTCGGTCAGGAAGCCACCAAGCGCGGGCCCGATGAGGAACGAGATCCCGAACACGGCGCCGAACAGGCCCTGGTACTTGCCTCGCTCGGCGGGCGTGAACA
>JAJYXX010000088.1 GCA_021801545.1 Chloroflexota bacterium
CGCAGGCCGGCCCGCGCAGCTGGTGCGCGAGCGCCGCGGCGGCCGATGCGTCGAGGATGTTGTTGTAGCTGAGCGGCTTGCCCTGGAGGGGCGGCGCGCCGGTCGCGAACGGGCCCGCGTCCGGCCGTTCGCCGGCGCGACGGTAGCGGGCAGCGGGCTGGTGCGGGTTCTCGCCGTAGCGGAGCGTCGCGACCTTCTCGAGCCCGATCGTCAGACTCGACGGGTACGGGTCCGACGCGCCCGGCAAGCCCGGCTCGTCGGGCAGGACCACCCCTGTCGCTGCCATTCGACCCGGCAGCTCGGCGGCGATCCGTGCGTCGTAGGCGGCCGTGTGCCGGAACGCCTCGACCGCAAGCGCGGCGCGGAGCCCCGGCGGCACGCTTCCCTCGCGCCCGAGGGCGGCGAGAACCTCCTCGTAGCGGGCGGGCGCGGTGACGATCGCAACGCTCGCGTGGTTCTTCGCCGCCGCGCGGACCAGCGAGGGTCCGCCGATGTCGATCTCCTCGATCAGCTCGTCGAACGTGATCCCGGACCGCTCGGCCGCCGCGGCGAACGGGTAGAGGTTGACGACGACGAGCTCGAACGGGGCGATCGCGGCGGACAGGAGCTGCCGGCGATGCTCCGCCTGGCGCCGATCGGCGAGGATCCCGGCGTGGATCCGCGGGTGAAGCGTCTTCACCCGGCCGTCGAGCATCTCCGGGAAGCCGGTGATGGCGGCGACGTCGCTCACCGGCAGGCCGGTCTCGCGGAGCATCCGGGCCGTCCCCCCGGTCGAGACGAGCTCGAACCCGAACCCGACGAGCCCGCCCGCGAACGGGACGAGCCCGGTCTTGTCCGAGACCGAGAGGAGCGCCCGGCGCGGGACCGGGACGGCCGCGTCCGCGCGCCCGAGATCGACCGTCACCCGCCGGCCCTCGACCTGCAGGGTGCCCGCGAGGGCGAGCGCGACCGCGCGGGGCAGGAGGCGGTGCTCGACGGCCCGGATCCGGGCGTGAAGCGTCGCCACGTCGTCGCCGGGCAGGATCGGGATCGCCTCCTGGGCAACGATCGGTCCGCCGTCGAGCGTCGCGTCGACGACGTGGACGGTCGCGCCGCTGACGGTCACCCCGTGGGCGAGCGCGTCGCGCACCGCATGCGCGCCCGGGAAGCTCGGCAGGAGCGCGGGATGCGTGTTCAGGATCCGGCCCGCGAAGGCGTCGAGGGTGATCGCTCCGACAACCCGCAGGTAGCCGGCAAGGACGACGAGGTCGACCTCCGCCGCGCGCAGCGTCTCGGTCAGGGTCCGGTCGCCGAAGGCGCGCCGGTCGAGGTCACGGGCCGCGAGGTCGGGCAGGAGGGCGACCTCGATCCCCTGCTCCACCGCCCAGTCGAGGGCCGGACATGCCCGGTCGGCGAAGACGAGAACGATCGAGCCGCCGAGTTCGCCACGGTCTGCCGCCGCGGCCAGCGCCCGGAGGTTGCTCCCGGCGCCCGAGACGCCGACCGCAATCCGCCCGGCAGCACGCTCCGGAACGGCGTCAACCGCACCGGGCTCGGCCGGACCGAGGTCGGCAGGTCCGTTCACTCGACGATCCCCTGGAGCCGTTCCTCGGCGTATCGGCGCCCGCCGAGCTCCTCGACCGGCACGACCTCCCCGACCTGCCAGGCATCGTGCCCGGCGGAGGCAAGGTCGGCGATGGCCGGCGCAACCCCGGCCGGCGGGACGACGACGACGATCCCGAGCCCACCGTTGAACGTGGCGCGCAGCTCGTCGTCGGCCAGTCCGCCGAGCGCACCGAACAGGCGCATCACCGAGGGCATCGGCCAGCGGTCCGGGTCGAGCCGGGCGCCGAGCCCCTCGGGCAGCGCCCGCGGTACGTTGCCGGGCAGGCCGCCGCCGGTGACGTGGGCGACCCCGCGCAGCGGCAGTCGGACGGCGTCGAGCGCCTCGCGCAGCCCGAGGATCGCCTGGGTGTAGATCCGTGTCGGGGTGAGCAGCACCTCACCGAGCGTCGCGAGCGCGTGCTCGGGCTCGCGGACGAGCGCCGCGTCGCGCTCGGCGTCGCCGAGGGTCCGCCGCAGCTGTGCCTGGTATGGCCCGCCGAGGTCGAGGTCGTACTCCGCGATCAGCGAGCGGACGAGCGTGAAGCCGTTCGCGTGGAGCCCGCTCGCGGCGAGGCCGATGATCGCGTCGCCGGCCCGGGCGGCGGTCCCGTCGAGGAGACGCGAGCGCTCGACCACCCCGACACAGAACCCGGCCAGGTCGAATTCGTCGGACTCCATCAGCCCGGGGTGTTCGGCGGTCTCACCGCCGACGAGCGCGCAGCCGGCGTCCCGACAGCCGGCAGCGACCGAACCGACGAGCTCGGCGACGTCGACCGGGACGAGCCGCCCGACCGCCACGTAGTCGAGGAAGAAGAACGGCGCCGCCCCGGTGCAGACGACGTCGTCGGCGCACATCGCGACGAGGTCGATCCCGATCGTGTCGAACCGGTGGAGGACGGCCGCGATCGCGGTCTTCGTCCCGACCCCGTCGGTCGCCGAGACGAGGAGCGGCTCGTGGTAGCCCGCCGGCAGCGCGACCACCCCCGCGAAACCGCCGAGACCGCCGAGCACCTCCGCCCGCCGGGTCGACTCGACAGCCGCCCGCATCAGCTCGACCGCCCGCTCCCCAGCCGTGACGTCCACCCCTGCCGCCGTGTACGCTCGCCGCTCGTCAGCCACTGGTCGCGACCGCCTCCTCGAGGATGAACTTGCGCCGGGCCGCGTCGTAGGGCACAGGCTCGGGGTAGTTGCCATCGAAGCAGGCGAAACAGAACCGCTCGTACGGCAGGTCGAGCGCATCGAGCACGCCCTTGATCGAGAGGTAGCCGAGCGAATCGGCCCCGATGAACGCCCGGATCTCCTCGACCGAGTGGTGGGCCGCGATCAGCTCGGTCTCGATCTGGGTGTCGATCCCGTAGAAGCAGGGG
>JAJYXX010000141.1 GCA_021801545.1 Chloroflexota bacterium
GCACCGCCCGTCAGGAGGACGAGGAGGGTGACGAAGGTGAGCGCGAACGACGCCTCGAGGAGGAATTTCGTGCGTCCGAGCGCCGCCGGCGGCAGGAGGTCGTGGACGACGAGGACGAACAGCCCGGCGACGGCCAGGAGGACGAAGATCGCGGGCTGGGTGTCGGGCCAGAGCCCGGTGACCGCGACGATCGTCGAGACGAGGATGATGAACGACCAGCTGACGATCCGGACGACACGGTCATGGGCGGCGACCGGGATCCCGGTGTCGTGGATCTCGGGGGGCTCGCCACCGACGACCGCACCAAGCTCGGCGGCGGCCGGATCGGCGTCGGGCCCGTCGCCATCGGTGCCGAACAACCCGGGACGCCCGACGAACTCGGGGACGACGATCGCCGTCATGAGCACGACGTTCGCCAGGATCGCGATCAGGAGAAGGAGGAGGACCGGTTCGACCGGCACGTTCACGGCCTCGAAAGATCGGGCACAGCTCGGGCGCTGCCCGTTCCAACCCATCTTAGCGGTGCCGCGGGCGGTACCTTCGTACCATCCGCGAGAAGCGGTGCCGACCAGCACCGCGATTCCGGCGACCGGCCGGCCCCGGGCGCGCCATCGGCCGGCCCCGGGCGCGCCGGCCGTCCCGGTCAGCCGACCCGGCTCAGCGCGTCCCCCACTGGTACGTCTGCTTCACCATCCGCAGGTAGACAAACGTCTCCGTGTCGCGGACGCCCTCGATCGTCCGCAGTCGGTCGGCGAGGAACGTGAGCAGGGCCGCGTTGTCCTCGCAGACGGTCTCGATCAGCAGGTCGTACGTCCCGGCGGTGATGACGACGTAGTCGACCTCGGGAAACTCCGCGATCTTCTCGGCAACCGAGACGAGCTTGTCCCCCTCGCAGCGGACGCCGATCATCGCCATCTGCTGGAAGCCGAGCCGGAGCGGGTCGGTGACGCCGACGATCTGGATGATCCCCCGCTCGACGAGCCGGTTCGTGCGGGCCCGGACGGCCGCCTCCGAGACGCCGATCTCGGCGGCGATCTGGGTGAACGGCCGCCGACCGTCCTGCTGGAGATATTCGATGATCCGCTTGTCGAGCTCCGAGACCTCGTCGCCGGACCGGACCCCGAGCAGTCGCTCTCGCGCCTGTGCCATCGACTCCCCTCCTGCGTCCCCGTCTCGAGCGGCCGGGGCGTGAGACCGCGACCCGGCGAGCATACGCGCCGAGCCCGGATTCGAGACTAGCAGGATGGCATCTGCGCGGCAACGAATCGAGCATCCCGCGAGACGATCAGGTGCGTAGTTCGCATCGGGAGCGCCCTGATCGGCTCATTCGGCCCGCCGGACGCCCCGCCAGTGGTCGCGTCGGATTCCACCGGCACGCACCGGGTCCGGTCGCCACGCCGATCGGCATACTTGTCGCCATGAGCTTCCACGTCCTCGTTGTCGCCCGCTGGTACCCCTCCTGGGACGCTCCCGGCCGCGGCTCCTTCGTGGCCGACCACGTGGCCGCCCTCCGTGCCGCGGGCGTCACGGTGACGGTCGCCTCGTTCGACCCGACTGGTGTCCGCGGCAACGAGGCGACCCGGCCGGAGCGGGCGGCTGCGGCGGCGGAGCTGCTCGCCGGCTCACTCGCGACCGTCGAGGCCGAGACGAGGCCCATCGGCTGGGGCGTGCCGGGCGTCCCGGTCGCCCGGCTACCGGTCATCCTCGACGGATCGCGACGCCAGCCCGACGATGTCATCGAGGCCCATCGCCGGGCACTCGTCCCGTTCGGAGTCGGGCTCGACGAGCGGCGCCCGATCGACGTCATCCATGCCCACACCGGCTTCCCCGACGGGCTCGCCGCGGCCCGCCTCGCCGAGCGGCTCGGTCGCCCGGCCGTGACGACCGAGCATTCGTCCACCGCCCCGGGCGAGCTCACGGACCCAGCGGCTCGTGAGACCTACCGGACGCTCGTCGGACCCGGCCGGCGGGTCGTCGCGGTGAGCGGCAGCCTGGGGCGCGAGCTCGCCGGGCGGCTCGGTCTCGATGTCGGTGAGCTCGGCGTCCTCCCGAACGCTGTCCCGGTCGACGGCTTCCCGCCGGGCGAGATCGGCGCTCGCGATCCGCACCAGCTCCTCTACGCCGGGGCCCGGAAGACGACGAAGGGGATCGAGACGCTCCTCCGCGCGTTCGCCGAGCTCCACCGCGACGAGCCGAACCTGCGCCTGCGGTTGATCGGCACGCCCGGCACACCTGAGGAGGAGGCGCGCTGGCGGGAACTCACCGACGAGCTGGGCGTCGCGCCAGCCGTCACGTTCGAGGGACACGCCGAGCGGGCGGTGGTCGCGGCCGCGATGCGCCGGGCGGCGGTCTTCGTCCATCCCAGCCCGCGCGAAACGTTCGGCATGGTGGCGGCCGAGGCGCTCGCCAGCGGGCTGCCGGTCGCGGCGACCCCGTCGGGCGGGGTGGACGAGATCGTCGGCCCGGACGGCAGGTTCGGCGAGCTCGCGGCGGACCGGAGCCCGGCGGCGCTGGCCGAGGCGGTCCGGCGCACCTTCGCGCGGCGGGAGACGTTCGATCCCGCGGCGATGCGCGCTCACGTCGAGGCGTCGTTCGCGGCCCCGGCCGTCGCAGCGCGCACGATCGAGCTGTACGAGGCGCTGGTCGGGGGCGGCCGGGGCACGCCGCCGCGGGGCGAGAGAGCGGATCGTGCCGGTGCCGTGACGGGTGGCGCGCGCGATGTCGAGCCGGCGGCTCCCGGGCCGTTCGGGCCGCCGCTCATCGTCGGGCTCGTTCGCAGTCTCGCCATGAGCCGGCTGGCAGCGCTCCCGCCGGGTCTGGCGCACCGCCTGACGGTCGTCACATCGACGCCGGCCGCAGAGGTCGGGGAAACCGGCGGCGTCAGGGGTGCGGAGACGGCACCGGCCAACGGCGTCCCCGCCGGGCGCTGGCTGGACCTCGACCCGGA
>JAJYXX010000368.1:0-1439 GCA_021801545.1 Chloroflexota bacterium
AGGCGGCAGGCTCGAACGGGAGCCTGGCATCGGCGTAGACCGCGTTCGCGTGCGGCTCGATCACGTAGATCGTGGAGCTGCTGCCGTCGGGCGTCCGGCCAAGAACGTGGACCATCAGGCTCGAGGGATCGTACGTGACATCACGGACGGCGCCGGGCATCGGGAGGGTCGTCTCGACCACGGGACGGAGCGCCGGGTCGTCGCGCCGCCCGAGGTCGACGACCGTAACGGTCGAACCGCCCGCGGCGTAGATCTTCGGGCTGTCGAGCCCGCTGGCGAAGGCGAGGCCGGTCACGCCACCGTCGACCCGGACCTCGTCGACGACGGTCGCAGTCGACGGTGACACGAACGCGACCCCGTCCGCGGTGCCGACGGCGACCCGCGGCAGGGAGACGAACTCGAACCCGGCCAGCCGCCCGTCCGCGATCGCCGCGTCGAGCCGGTCGCGCACGTCCTTCGCCGGGGCCGGGGCGATGACGACCGGGTCCGCCGTGCCGGCGAGGAGCGCCCGGTACGCCGCCGCCTGGCCGCCGAGCTCGCGCGCCAGGAGCTCGGCGGCGGCCGAAGGGTCGGCGACCTCGGCGGGGCGCCCGACGAGCGAGTCGCCGGTCCCGGCCCCGGTCAGCCCGGAGATCGAGCGGAGGGCGACCCGCCCGAGCTCGGCTCCGGTCGCACCGTCGAGCGAGACGAGCTCATCGCGGCTGGCGGCGGCCAGGACGGAGAGCCCGTCGTCGGTGGCGTAGAGGCGGGTGACGGGCGCGCCGATCGTGGCGAACAGTGCGAGCCGGTCGGCCGACAGCGCCTGCGGGACAGGCGGCCCAGGCCGGAGGCTGTCGAACGTCGCCGCGGTGTCGACGACCTCGACCGCGCCGGTCTCGGTCCCCACGAACAGCCGGTGGCGGGAGCGGTCGAGCCCGAGCGAGATCGCCCCGGGCAGCGGGACCGTCGCGACGAGCGTCCGGCTGGCGAGGTCGTAGGCGCGGACCTCGGAACCCGTCGCGACGTAGAGGCGATCGCCCGCCCGGGCCCGGGGCAGGCGCGGGTCGTCCCAGCGCGGCTCGACGAGCGCGTCGCGGACGGGGACGCCGAGCTCGCTCCGGGCGGTTACCCGGTCGTTGCCAAACAGAACGATGCCGCCGGCGATCGCGTACTTGGCCAGGTGAGGATGGGTGTACTCGTAGATCGCGTGCGGCTGGCCGTACCGCCAGTCCTGGAGGAACTCGGTCGCCGTCCGGGCGTGGTAGACCTCGTCGAAGTGCATCTGGTACGGCTCTTCGAGCCGGTACATCCGTCCGGCCAGGACGGCGATGGCGAGGACGACGACGACCCACAGGTCGAGGCGGTCGAGCCGGCCCCCCCCTTCGTCGTGGAGCAGGCGGGAACGATCGGGGCGGATCGGGCGACCGAGGAGCCGGCGCAGCAGCGTCCCGGTCGCGGGC
>JAJYXX010000368.1:1539-2942 GCA_021801545.1 Chloroflexota bacterium
CGTAGGGCAGCCGCCAGCGGGCCGACAGGGCAACGAGGATCGCCCCGAGCGGCAGGAACGGGTAGAGGTAGCGCTCATGAACGCGGGTCGGGACGACGAAGAAGGCGACCGCCATGACTGCCAGCCCGGCGAGGATCGTCAGGCGGTCGGGGCGCCGCGCGACGACGAGGCAGATCGCTCCGATCACGAGGAGCAGGAGCGCCGTCCCCACGACGACTGCGGGCAGTGGTCCGAACAGGTACGCCGCATCGCCGGGCGTGACGACGACGTCGTTGATCCATGTGCCGCTGGCCGCGAGGCCGTTGCCGTTCAGCTCGAGCAGCGCCCACGGGTTGTAGGCGTTCACGGTCAGGTACGGATAGCCGGCCCCGGCCCGCACGACCTGGCCGATCAGCCCGACGAACGAGAGCCCGAACGGTGCGCTGAGCGCGCTGGCCGTGGCCAGCGCGGCGATCGTGCTCGTCACGAGCCGGCTCGGCGCCCGCCGGTCGAGGAGGTGGCGCCGGACGAGCACGGCGACCAGGATCGGGACGAGGATACCGAGCTGCGGTTTCGTCACCGCGGCGACCGTCGCCCAGACCGTCGCCCGCTCGGGCTGGTCGCGCCAGAGCGCCCGCAGGCCGAGAAGGAGGAAGACGACGCCGACCGAGTCGACCTGGCCCCAGACGACACTGTCGAACCAGGTGATCGGCAGAGCGAGGAAGACCGCCGCGCCGAGCAGGGCGCGCCGTCGCGAGCCGCCCAGCTCGAGGATCATCGAGTGGATCAGGTAGCCGATCGCGAGATCGGCCAGGATCGCCGGCGCCTTGATGAGATCGCCGATCCCGCCGATCGCCTGCCCGACGATCCCCACCAGCCAGAGAAGGTAGAGGTACCCTGGCGTGTAGTCGGCGAAGAAGCCCCGCTCGTAGAAGCCGAACGGGCCATGCTGGGCGAGGTCGTTCGCCCAGAACTTGAACGCGTTCAGGTCGACGCCGAACCCGGAGCCCGGGAGCTGGTATGCGATGATGACGCGGAGGGCGAGCCCGAGCGCGAGAAGGATGACGATCGCGCTGGCGGGGCCCCGCGTCGTGGACGTCCGCGCTGGCGCTCTCGCGCCCCGATCGGGCTCGCCCGCGGCGGGGCCAGTCAACGAGGTCGGCCTCCTGCACGAGCGCTGAGGTGGAGCGGAGTATATCGCAGGGCAGCCTCACAGCGGACCGGCCGCCGATCGGACCCGGCGCGAGGCGGCGGGTCGACCGGACCGCCCTGATCGGCCTGGTGCTCGTCTTCGCCGTGCTCGCGGTCTACCTGCTGAGCAACCCGAACCGGACGAGCCCGTACAACCACTTCGTCCGTCAGGCCGCGGCCTGGCTCGAGGGACAGGCGGCGATCCGGCTGCCCGACGAGTCCGCGCCCGATGC
>JAJYXX010000241.1 GCA_021801545.1 Chloroflexota bacterium
CGCCACCGAGCGGGCGCTGCCCCACACGAGCATCGGTCACGTCCAGCTGCGCCGCGGCCGGCTGGACGAGGCGCTCGCCGCTTTCGACGCCGCCCTGGCGCGGGCGCCCCGCGACGAGGCCGGTCTCCTCGGCCGGGCCGAGGCGCTGGCGCGGGCCGGTCGGGCGGTCGAGGCTGCCCGGACGCTCGATCTCGTGGCCGAGATCCAGGATGCCGCCGGCCGCTCCGTCGAGGCGCTCGATTCGGTCCGCCGCGCGCTCGAGCTCGCCGAGTCGCGAGCCCGCCGCCGCTCCCTCCAGCGACTCGCCCGGCTGATCCGCGAGAGCGGACCTGACCGGGCGGCCGAGGAGGCTCTGGCGCGCGCGCTGCGCGTGCTCGAGGCAGGTGCCGCGCTCGTCGCCCCCGTCGCGCCTGAGCCCGCGATCGGCGCTGCCGGCGAGGCCAGTGCCATCGCGGTGTCCGAACCGGCGCTCCTCCCGGCCGAGACCGTCGCCCCGGCCGCGGCCGCTGCCCCGCAGCCGGCGCAGCCGCCGGCCGAACCTCCCGCCCCGGAGCCCGGGACGCTGCTCGAGCGGGCCGAGGCGGCGATCGACGCCGGTGAGCCGGGCCCGGCGCGGGACGCCCTCCTCGCGGCGGCTCGTGCGCTCGGCGCGACCGGTCGGGCCGACGCCGCGCTCGACGCCTGCTATCGGGCCCTCGCGATCGCGCCCGACGACCCGGAGCTCCATCTCACTCTCGTCGAGCTCTACCTCGCCCGCGGCTGGCGCGACCTGGCGACCGAGAAGCTCGGGCTCCTCGCCCGCCTCGCCGAACTCGAAGGGGACAGCGCGACGCTCGAGCGGGTCGCCATGCTGACGAGCACCCGCCTCCCGGAGGCCGTCCATGTTCACCCCGACCAGCCCGGTCGCCCCGGCTGACGACCAGGACCGGCCCCTCGCGCCGGCCGGACGCCGGGGAGAGGTCAGTCGCGATGCTACACTCAGACGACGATGTCCCAGCTCCTCCAGTCGATCCTCGATCAGGTCCGGCTGTCCACGCTGATCGACATCACGATCACCGCCCTGCTCATCTACTGGCTCTTCAGCCTGATCAGGGGGACACGGGCGGTCCGCCTCGTGATCGGCGTCTCGGTCCTGTTCGGTGTTTACGCCGCCGCCCAGGCGCTCGAGCTGCGCCTCCTGAGCCAGATCCTCCAGACCGGCGCCGTCGTCGGCCTATTCGCCCTCGTCGTCATCTTCCAGCCCGAGCTGCGCCGCGCGCTCGAGCAGATCGGGCGGGTCGGCTCGCTCGCCTGGCTCTTGGCGCCGGCCGACCAGCGGACCGCCGAAAACGTCGCCACGGCCGTCGCCCGGGCGGCCAGCCTGCTCTCGACCGAGGGTCGCGGGGCACTGATCGTCATCGAGCGCGAGACCGGCCTCGAGGAGATCGCCGAGACGGGCGTGATGCTCCACGCCGATCTGTCGGCCGACCTGCTCCAGACGATCTTCACCCCGCACTCCGCACTCCATGACGGCGCGGTCGTCATCCGGGGTGAGCGGATCCTCGCCGCCGGGGCGCTCCTGCCCCTGGCCGAGACGACCGTTCAGGCCGAACGCTTCGGGACGCGCCACCGAGCTGCGCTCGGGATCACCGAACAGACCGACGCCGTCGTCGTGGTCGTCTCCGAGGAGAACGGCCAGATCAGCCTCGTCGAGCGAGCCCGGATCGTGCGCAACCTGAACGAGGCGCAACTCGCCCGGGCGATCACGGCGCTGCTCCACCCGACGCATGGGCGTTCTCTGATCGGGCGGCCAGCGAGAGTGAGCCTGCGCCGCGGCCGGACCGCCCGGCCCGTCGACAGCCAGCGCCAGCCCGGCCCACGCCCGTCCGGCACCGGGACGGCCACGTCCGGTACCGGGATGACCGGCGCGACCGGCAGCGGCACACCGTCCTCACGCCCGGCCAACGACGAGGAACCGCCGGCCGCAGCGGCTGTGCGAGCGCCGCAGTGAGACGGATCCTCGCCTTCGTCGTCCACAACTGGCCGCTCAAGCTCGGGGCGGTCGTGCTCGCGACGCTCCTCTACGCCGGTCTCGTCCTCTCCCAGAACGCCCAGGTGTGGGCCGGGCGGGTCCCGATCGTGCCGGTCAACCAGCCGGGCTCGGTCGTCATCCTGGGGAACCTCGGCGAGGTCCACGACATCCGTCTGTTTGCCCCGCGCGACGCCTTCGACCGCCTCTCGAGCGCGAGCTTCTCGGCCTTCGTCGACCTGACCGGGGTCGAGCCCCAGCCGGGCAGCTCGTTTGTCACCGTCCCGGTCCAGGTCCGGGTTGCCGACGCGCGCGTCCAGGTGCTCGACTTCGACCCCCGTCAGATCCAGGTCCAGCTCGATCCGCTCGTCACGAAGACGGTCCCGGTCGAGGTCGACCACGGAACCGTGCCGCCCGGTCTCGAGATCCGCGATCCGGTTCTCGATGTCCGGCAGGTGACCGTCAGCGGACCGCGCTCGGCGGTCAGCCAGGTTGCCCAGGCGGTCGCCCGCGTCCTCATCCAGGCGTCGGGGATCTCGATCGACCAGTCGGTCGATCTCGTCGCCATCGATGGCCGGGGTGAGCCGGTTTTCCAGGTCCGGCTCGACCCGGCGGCGGTCCGGGTGCGGATCCTCGTCGGCAACCAGCTGGTCAGCAAGTCGCTGCCGGTGAATCCGGTCGTCGTCGGCACGCCCGGCGTCGGCTACGAGATCGGCTCGGTCACGGTCAGCCCGGCGGTCGTGACGATCGAGGGCGACGCGGCCGTTCTGGCCGATCTCGGCCGGATCGACACGAACCCGGTCTTGCTCTCCGGGGGCGTGGCCGACTTCGCGCGGACGGTCGACCTCGCCCTGCCCGAGGGGGTCGCCCCGCTCGGCGATGGGACGGTCCGCGTCTCGGTCCGGATCCGGCCGACGATGGGCAGCCGGACG
>JAJYXX010000059.1 GCA_021801545.1 Chloroflexota bacterium
TGTCCTCGGCCGAGACCTTGTCGCCGAGGTCCTTGAGCGTCCGCTCGGCCTGGAACGTGAGCGCCTCGGCCTGGTTGCGGGTCTCGACCTCCTCGCGTCGCCGATGGTCCTCCGCCTCGTGATCCTTCGCCTCGCGGACCATCTTGTCGACGTCGTCCTTGGAGAGCATCGAGGACGCCGTGATGCGGACCTGCTGCTCGCGGCTGGTTGCCCGGTCCTTGGCCTTCACGTCGAGAATCCCGTTGGCGTCGATGTCGAACGTCACCTCGATCTGCGGGATGCCCCGCGGCGCCGGCGGGATGCCGTCGAGGATGAACCGACCGAGCGTCTTGTTGTCGGCGGCGAAGTCGCGCTCGCCCTGGAGGACGTGGATCTCCACCTGGGTCTGGCTGTCCGACGCCGTCGAGAAGGTCTGCGACTTCGAGGTCGGGATCGTCGTATTCCGGTCGATCAGCCGGGTCATGACCCCGCCGAGCGTCTCGATGCCGAGCGAGAGCGGCGTGACGTCGAGGAGCAGGACGTCCTTGACCTCGCCTCCGAGCACCCCGGCCTGGATCGCCGCGCCGACCGCGACGACCTCGTCCGGGTTGACGCCCTTGTGCGGCTCCTTGCCGTCGAACATCGCCTTGACCGCGTCCACGACGGCCGGCATCCGCGTCTGGCCGCCGACGAGGATGACCTCGTCGATATCGGCCGGCGAGAGGCCGGCGTCCTTGAGCGCCTGGCGGACCGGGCCCGTCGTCTTGTTGACCAGGTCGGCGACGAGGTCCTCGAGCTTCGCCCGGGTGAGGGACATCACGAGGTGCTTCGGGCCGCTCTGGTCGGCGGTGATGTAGGGCAGGTTGATCTCCGTCTGGGACGTTGAGCTCAGCTCGATCTTCGCCTTCTCGGCGGCCTCCTTGAGGCGCTGCATCGCCTGGGGGTCGCTCCGCAGGTCGATCCCCTGGTCCTTCTTGAACTCGACCAGGATCCACTCGATGACCCGCTGGTCGAAATCGTCGCCGCCGAGGTGGGTGTCGCCGTTGGTCGACTTCACCTCGAAGACGCCGTCGCCGAGCTCGAGGATCGAGATGTCGAACGTCCCGCCGCCAAGGTCGTAGACGGCGATCTTCTCATCCTTCTTCCTGTCCAGCCCGTACGCGAGCGACGAGGCGGTCGGCTCGTTGATGATCCGCTTGACGTCCAGGCCGGCGATCCGGCCGGCGTCCTTCGTCGCCTGGCGCTGGGTGTCGTCGAAGTAGGCCGGCACGGTGATGACCGCCTCGGTCACCTTCTCGCCCAGGTACGCCTCGGCGTCGGTCTTGAGCTTCTGGAGGATCATCGCGCTGATCTCGGGCGGCGTGTAGTTCTTGCCGTCGGCCAGGGCAACCCTCACCCCGTCGCTCTTGGCGTCCTTCTCGACCTTGAACGGGACGAGGCCCTTCGAGCGCTGGACCTCGAGGTCGTCCCAGCGCCGACCCATGAAGCGCTTGATCGAATAGACGGTGTTGGCCGGGTTGGTGACCGACTGGCGCTTCGCCAGCTGACCGACGAGCCGCTCACCGGTCTTGGTGAACGCGACGACCGATGGGACCGTCCGGCCACCCTCGGCCGAGGCGATGACGGTCGGCTCGCCGCCTTCCATCACGGCCACGACGGAGTTCGTCGTCCCGAGGTCGATGCCGATGATCTTGCCCATTGGTGGTCGTGCTCCTATCGGTCGCTGGTGGGGCGGTCAGTGGTGGGGTGATCGGGAGTCGGGGAGCCGGCCGGACCAGGGGCGGCCAGTCCGGTACCGGCCGGGCCGGAGGCGGCCTGGCCGGAGGCGGCGGCGGCCTGGCCGGAGGCGGCGGCGGCCTGGCCGGAGGCGGCGGCGTCCGGCGCGCCCTCGGCGTCCGGTGCGCCCTCGGCGTTCGGGGCGGCGACGACGACGAGCGCCGGCCGGAGGACGCGATCGCGGAGGCGATAGCCGCGCCGGATCTCCTCGACGATCGCGCCCTCGGGGTGCGCGGTACCGGGCACGTTGGCGATCGCGTCGTGCTCGCGGGGGTCGAACCGGCGACCCGCCGAGGCGTCGATCGTGGCCACACCCTCGCTCTCGAGGAGGGCCCGCAGCTTGCGGTCGATGGCGGCGATCCCCTCGGCCCACGGGTCGCCGGCGAGCGCCGCGGGGCGCGTCTCGATCGCTCGGTCGAAGTCGTCGGCCAGGGCGAGGACCTTGCGGATCAGGTCCTCGCCGGCGAGGCCGAGCTCGCGCTCGCGTTCCTCGGCCACCCGTCGCTTGAAGTTCTGGAACTCGGCGCGCTCGCGCTGGAGCCCGGCGAGGTATTCGTCAGCCTGCCGGCGGACGGCCTCCAGCTCGCCCTTCAGGCGCTCGATCTCGGCCAGCAGGGTCGTCGGCCGGACGTCGATCTCCTCGGCCCGCTCTTCGGCGCGGGTGCGGTGGCTCTGGCGGTGGGTCATCTGGTCGGTCTCGCTCATGTGGTCGGTCTCGCTCATGGGTGGCTGGTGCCGGCCGTGGCCGCGCTGGTGGTCTGCGTTCGCCCGGGTCAGGCATACAGGTGGTCGACGAGCTCGTTCATCAGCCCCGACACGAACCGGACGGTGCCGATCGCGTGCGGGTACGACATCCGTGTCGGACCGAGGACGCCGACGATCCCCACGGCCCGTCCCGGCCGACCGTAGGAGGCGAGGACGAGCGAGCACTCACGCATCTCCGGTGGGGTGTTCTCGCGCCCGATGAAGACCTGGATCCGACCCGCGCGGGCGACCCGGCTCAGGAGATCGCCCAGGTAAGCGCGGTTCTCGAGGGCCGCGAACACCCGCCGGAGCTTCTCGCTCTCGGCGAACTCCGGCGCCTCCATGACGTTCAGCAACCCGTCGCTGAAGAGCTCCTCGATCTTCGCGGCGTCGAACTCGCGCATCGTGGCCACGATCCGCTCGGTGA
>JAJYXX010000406.1 GCA_021801545.1 Chloroflexota bacterium
GTTGCGCCGAGCAGGCCGGCCGCAATCGGGGCCGCGACGAGCACGATGATCACCTTGCCGACGACACCGACGTCGACCGGCAGGCCGCGCCCGATGCCGATCCCGATGATCGCCCCGGTGAGGGCATGGGTGCCCGAGGACGGCAGGCCAAGCCTGGAGAGTACGAACAGCAGCCCGACCGTGACGCTGATCGCGAGCAGGAGCGCCTCGTCGCCACCGGCCTGATCGAACCCGACGAGCCCGTGGGCGAGCGTCGTGGCGACCGCGGTGCCGAGCAGGAACGGCCCGGCGATCACTGCGGCGACGAGCAGGAGGAGAGCGGTCAGCGGCCGCATCGCCTTCGACGAGAGGTTCGTTGCGATCAGCGCGGCGCCGTCGTTGGCGCCGCTGATCACGGCGAACGCGGCGGCCGCCGCGACGAGGGGCAGGTGGTCCATCGCGCGAAGGGTCGCCGATCGAGCGCCTGTCTGTCCAGTCGCGATCGTGGCCTCGTCGTGGTCTGCAGGCGTCCGTCCCAATCTCCTGAGTGGGCCTGCCTGCCGGCCCGCCCCGCTCAGTTTCCTCCGGCTGGCCCCCGGCTTGCACGACGTGAAAGTAACCGACCAACCGACCGGTTCGGACGGCTCGGGCCGGTCGGGTTTCCGACGGCTGGTGCAAGGGTTCGACCGGGGTGGGTCCGGCTGGGGCGGGCGGTTCCAAGCAGCCTCGGAACCGGCCGGGGCGGGCGGCCCTGGAGCCGGCGGGCCGGCGCGTGGCTGGGCAGCGCGGCAGGGTGGTGCTGACCAAGCCAGAGCTGGCGTGGCCGGAGCGCCGCGGCGCACCAGCGCGGGTCCGTGCATCGATCGATCGCCGATGCGACGATGGTACGGGCGTCCGGTCGAAGTCCGGTTCAGCCGTCTGTGCGGGCGCCGGATCCGTGGTGCCTAGTCCCGGAACCGTCATCGGCACCCTGATGCAAGGAGGACCGCGATCGTGCCCATCCCCCTCATCGTCGCCGTCATCGGCCTTGCCGCCGGTGTGCTCTCCGGTCTGTTCGGAATCGGGGGCGGGCTGATCATCGTGCCCAGCCTGATCATCTTTGCGGGCTTCACGGTGACGACGGCTGCCGGCACGTCGCTCGGGGCACTGCTCCTGCCGGTCGGGGCGCTCGGAGCGCTCGAGTACTGGCGGAGCGGCAGCATCGACCTGCGGGCGGCGGCGATCCTCGCCGTCGGCCTACTGTTGGGGGCGTTCGTCGGGGCGCGGATCGGGACGTCGCTCCCGGTCGACTTCGTCCAGCGCCTGTTCGGGATCCTGCTGCTCGTCGTCGGGGCGAAGCTCGTCCTCTCGGCCTAAAGCGGCCGGACGATCGAGGCCGCGGGACGATCGGGCCGCCGCGCGCTCGAGCCAGGAGGCGCGCTCGAGCCAGGAGGCGCGCTCGAGCCCCGCCGCGCGGAGAGCCGGCCGGACCAGCTCGACCGCCGAGCGGATCGCCTCGGCCAGGTCGAGCTCCACGAGGTGGGGCGGACCCGGCGCGGCGTCGTCCGCGGCGAGGACGTCGAGCGAGCGCGACAGGCGGACGAGCTGCTCGGCCTCCTCCCAGAGCGACTCGAACGTCGCTCGTTCGGCGGGGATGACGCCGTCGCGCAGCGCCTCGAGATAGCCCTGCAGGTTCGTGAGCGGGGTTCGGAGCTCGTGGGCCGCGTTGGCGATGAACTCGCGCCGCAGTCGCTCCTGTTCCTCCAGGCTGGCGATCTCGCTCGGCCCTTGGCGGGAGATCGTCGTCTCGTAGTCACCCTCGGGGCAACGCGCTGGGCAGCCGCGCCGACGTCGCGCAGCGGGCGGGCCAGCCGCGGCCCGAGAACCGCTGTCATCCGGGATCGAGGTGACGATCGTCGCCCTCGTCGATGACCGGTCGATGGCGGGACCGTGACCGTCGCGTGACATCGGGCGACGTCGGTCAGCGTTCCATCCCGGGGCGCAGGCGGGAGTACGCTTGAGGCTCCGTGGCCGAGCCTGCTCTCGATCGCTGCTGGCGGGGCGTCAGGGCGCTGAATCGCCGGCGAGTTCCCAGATCGTCCCGTCCGGCGTGTCGTGCACCTCGATCCCGGCTTCCACGAGCCGCCGGCGGATCTCGTCGGACGTCTGCCAGTCGCGGGCGGCGCGAGCGCTGAGGCGGAGCTCGATGAGCGCGTCGACGAAGGGGGCGACCGTGAGCCGCGGATCGCGCGTCCCCGCCGCGGCGAGCTCGCCGAGCCGGACGACGAGCGCGCGCATCACCGCCCGGGCATGATCGAACTCGGTCGTCGGACCGGTGTCACGCGACCACTCGATGATCGTCCGGTCCAGCTCGAGCACCGCCTCGACGGCGGTCCGGACATCCCGGCTGGCGATCCCGGCCTCGAACGCGCGCTCGAACCGGTTGACGGCATCGGCGAGGGTGGCCGTCGGCCCGAGTGCCGTCGCCGCGGGCAGCGGCCGGGAGTCCGGTGCGTCCGTACCAGATCCCTGTTGCGCGCCGGCTCTCTCGCCCGCGCCGGCCCCCGCCTCGGCGGTCACTCCCGCCCCCAACCCCGCGCCCGCCGCCTCGCGGAGCGCCTCGAGCGAGACGGTCGTGCCGGCCGGAAAGACGACGCTCCGGCCCGCCGCTCGGACGGTCGCGCCCCCGAGGCCGAACACCGACGCCGTGCCCGCCTCGAGGTCGAGGACGAGCGCGGTATGCCCGTCGACACCCAGGATGAACGTGCCGGCGGGCAACTCGCGCTCCATCGTCACGAGGCGCTGCTCGCCGAGGTAGCAGTAGCGGGTGTCGTGATTGCCGCCCTCGGCATTGTCGAAGTGGGGGACGACGGCGGCCCGGAGCCCGGTCAGCGGCGAAAGCAGGTCGAGACCCGGCAGCCAGTGCGGCGGTTCGCCCACCTTGTAGATCTCGTAGACGGGCACGG
>JAJYXX010000174.1 GCA_021801545.1 Chloroflexota bacterium
ACGGCGTCCTCGTGCCACGGTTCCAGCGGCGGCACGTCCTCGACCTGCTCAACTCGGGAGACGGCCTCGACCTCCTGCGCTGGATCGTGACCCCGGCTCCGATGCCCCGGATGAGCAACACCGAAGGCGAACCCCTGCGGCTCATCACGGTGGCCTACCGCGTGACCGATCCGGCCGCCGCCGCGGTCGCCCTCGGAAAGAAGCTCCGAGACGAGGGAGACGGCCGGTTCGTCGAGACGGTCGTCCGCCATGGCCAGGAGTGGATCCGCGGCTCGATCACGCTCGATGGCGACCGCGCGACGATCGACGCCAACTCGGAGAAGCGTGCGGCCAGGCTCGAGCGGACGCTCCTCCAGGCGGCTCCCGGCGCCCGGCTCATCCGGCGCGAGGAGCGGGGCTTCGAGGAGGCGATGGACGAGGAGCGCGCGAAGGGTCCCGCGAAGGAGCCGATCGACGTGGCCGCACACCCCGAGCTGGCGGAGGCGATGGAGGAGTTCATCCGCAGGACCGAGGCGAACTGGGTGGACGAGGCGATCCCGGCCCTTGGCGGCCTCACGCCGCGCGAGGCCGCAGCCGACCGCGCCGCTCGCCCCGAGCTGGAGGCGCTGCTCGACGACATGGCCTGGCAGCGCCGCCGGGCCGGTAGCGGCATCGGGCTCATGGATCCCTCCCGGGTACGCGCCCTTCTTGGCATCCCCGAGCGGAGCAGCTGAGGATCCTGGCCAAGCGCGGGCCTGCCGGCGGTCGAGTCTGCATCGATCCGGAACTACGATCTCGCGCCCGAGACAAGCCTGCTCCGCCGCCAGGAGTACTCGCGTCGTTCCGCCCGCAGCCGCAGGAGGAGTTGCCGGACGAGAATGTACGCGGCGAACGCGGCCACGAAGATGAGGCCATCGACGGCCGGCACGTCGGCGAGCACGAGCAGCGTGGTCCCGACGCCGAGGACGAGACCCGTCGCGGACTCCAAGAGCTGGGTGGGGATGCGACGGGCGCCCACCCGACGATCCGAGGACCACACGCCCCAACGAGAGCGGGTGCAGCGACCAGCACAGCAACCTGTGAAGAAGCAACCGACCCGCCCGATCGCGACCGCGAAAAACAGGCCCGGGGTGACCGCATCGAGGTACGGTGCGATCGGTACCCTGAACGCAACGAGCGCGCCGACAGCGACGACGGGGGCGACGACGAGGAACCCGTCGACGGACCAGCCGCCGAGGAGCGCCTGTCGCCACGGACCCGGGTGCAGGTACGCATGCCACAGCTTCGCCCCGACCAGACCGAGGCCGAGGGCGAGCAGGGATGCGGCCAGCGACCCACTCACCGAGATGTTCGCGCGACCGGCGAGCACGGCCTGCACGATGAGGCCGACCAGGATGCCGAGGACGGCCAGGGCGGTGAAGCTGCCGGGGAGCACTGCTGGCATCCGCGCCAGCGGTGCCAGCGGTGCCCAGCGGGTCTTGGCCCCTGTGGCCGAGCCGGCGGAGAGGCCCCAGCGGCGCCAGGACCAGGCGGCCGGCTGGATCGACTCCGGACGGCTGCGTCTCCAGCGTTCGGACGGCCGGTCGACGCGGACGTGATCCCGGCGTCCGATCAGCTCCGCGGTGACGTTCCACTCGCCCGGCTGAAGCCCGTACACCCAGGTGGTGATCGACACCAGGCCGCTGCCGGGCACGATTCCGTCGATCCTCTCCTCTCGGACGAAGGTGTCCCCAGGCCTGGGCAGGCCGCGGATCCCGACGCGCCGTCCGGTCAGCCGGACGGTCGCCGAGTACGGTTCACCGTCCTCCCCGGAGTCGAACCAGTGAGTGACGACCAGCGCCTCCGGTTCGACGGCACCGGACACGACGGCCTGTTCGCTCGCGGGTCGCCCGTTCGCGCCGACCCGCCCGGTGTTGGACCCGGGCATCGCGCCCGACATCTGTCTCGATCGGGCCTTCGGGTCCCTCGCCGCAGCACCTGGCCGTCGTCGTGGCACCAGTCGTCTACCTGTCCTCTCTGGCTTGGCGCATGGTCCTGCACCAAGGGTCGCGTCCGGGATCTGCTGGAACGGCCGCGATTGCGCCGACTCCTCGGCACCGGTAGCTCAGTACCTCGGCGCGCACGTTCGCTGATGCACAAGGGACGATCAGGCTGCCTGCCACTCGGCAGGCTCGAGAACCTTCCGCCGGACGACGCCGAAGTACAGTTCGGTCTGGTTGAACCAGCCTAATACTACGGCAGTGTAGCAGTCAGCGGTTCTTCGCCAGTGAAGAGCATTGGAGGTTGCGCAAGCTGCGCCGTGCACTCCAGCACCCTGCCGTGGAGACCGTGGCGCATCTTGATGCTAAGATATGAGCATGCGAACGACGGTGACCTTGGACGAGGATATCGCTGCGGCGGTCCAACGGCTCCGGCGCGAACGCGGGATGGGCGTCAGCGAGGCGCTGAACCGGCTGGCGCGCGCGGGGCTAACCGTCAAGCGGAGCGGGCCACCCTTCCGCCAACGCTCGGTGAAGCTCGGGCTGAAGGTCGACGTCACCAACGTTGCCGAGGCACTCGAGCTACTCGACGGCCCGGCAGGGCGCTGATGCTGATCGACGCCAACCTCTTGCTGTTCGCGGTTGACGCCATCGCGCCCGGCCACGAGCGAGCCGCTACCTGGCTGGGGGAGCAACTGAACGGCGATCGTCGCGTGGGTGTGCCCTGGGAGTCGCTCGCCGCGTTCGTCCGGATCGCGACCCACCCACGGGCCTCTGATCACCCGCTGAAGCCGGACGAGGCGTGGCAATTCGTCACGGACTGGCTCGCTGCGCCGACAGTCTGGGTTCCCGTCGCAACGGAGCGACACGCCGAGGTGCTCGGCGGGCTCATCCGCAGGTACCATCTTGCCGGCAACCTGATCCCCGATGCTCACCTGGCGGCCATCGCGATCG
>JAJYXX010000150.1 GCA_021801545.1 Chloroflexota bacterium
CCTCCTGGAGGTCCTCGCCACCGACCCCGGGTCGGTCAAGGACTTCACCGCCTGGGCGAAGACCACCGGCAACGAGCTCGTCGAGTCGTCGGTCGAGGGCGGGGTCTATCGCTTCGTCCTCCGTCACAAGTGAGGCAGCCGAGATGGCACTGACCGCTGAACCAGCCGTCGCCGAGGCCGAGGTCCCGGCGCCGCAACCGGCCGAGATGCCCACCCCCGAAGGCGAGGTCAAGCCGCGGGACGTCCTGATCATCGACTACAGCGGTGAGCTGGAGAAGGTCTGGGCGATGACAATCCTCGCCTCGACCGCCGGGGCGATGGGCGTGAAGACCCGCGTTTTCGTGACGTTCTGGGGCCTCCAGGCGTTCGTCAAGGACGAGAAGCGGATCACCGGCCGCAACTGGATGCAGAAGATGCTCAGCTTCATGCAGCGGCCGGGCATCAGTCACCGCAAGCTCTCGAAGATGAACTTCCTGGGGATGGGGCCCTGGATGATGCGCCAGCTCGCCCGCCAGTACAACGTCGCCAGCCCCAAGGAGCTGCTCGAGATGGCCCGCGAGCTGGGCGTCGAGTTCATCCCCTGCCAGATGACGATGGACATGTTCGGGCTCACCCGTGACGACCTGATCGAGGGGATGGGCGAGCCGGTCGGTGCCGCGACCGTGATCGGCCTTCTGAGCGAGGGTTCCGCGCCGCTCTTCATCTGATCCTGCCCTGGTCCGACCCCGGACCGGCTCCTCCTACCCGGCCGGGTCGGGTTCTCCGATCCCGACCTGGCCACCTCAAGCAAGGGAAGGCAACCACGATGCCCGAGACCACTCCTGCCCCGCGCCTGATCGATGCCCGCGGCAGCTTCTGCCCCGGACCCCTGATGGAGATGATCCGGGCGATCCGCGAGGCCCAGGTCGGTGACCTCCTCACTGTCCGCTCGTCCGACAAGGGCTCGAAAATCGACATCCCGAAGTGGGTCGAGAAGGCCGGCCACAGGCTGATCTCGGTCGAGTCGCTCGAGGGCTACGACGAGATCACGATCCAGAAGACCCACTAGGCGAGCGGAGCGACACGATGCAGCGGATCCTCATTCTCGGCGGGGGTGTCGGGGGCACCCTGACCGCCAACCTCGTCGCGCGCAAGCTCAAGAAGCAGATCGAACGCGGCGAGGCGGAGGTGACGGTCGTCGACCTCACCGGCACCCACACCTACCAGCCGGGCTTCATGTACATCGCGATGGGTGGCGAGCGGGCCGAGAAGCTCCAGCGCCCCGAGCGCTCGCTCCTCGATTCGAATGTTCGGCTCGTCGTCGGGGAGGTCGAGCGCGTCGACGAGGCGACGCGGATGGTCGAGCTCAAGGACGGCCAGCGGCTCCTCTACGACCAGCTCGTCCTGGCCACCGGTTCGCGGATCGTCCTGGAGGCGATCCCCCACTTCGTCGAAGAGGCCCACCACTTCTACACCGCCGAGGCGGCGCTCCGGCTGCGCAAGGCGCTCGACGAGTTCAAGGGTGGCAAGATCGTCGTCGGGATCGCCGGCATGCCCTACAAGTGCCCGCCGGCCCCGCTCGAGGTGACGTTCCTGGTCGAGGCCGAGCTCCGCGAGCGCGGCCTGCGCGACAAGAGCGAGATCCATTTCTGCTCGCCGATCGGTCGTGCGTTCACGATCGAGAGCGTGAGCGAGATGGCGACCCCGATCCTGGAGCAGAAGGGGATCGAGCTCCACACGTTCTTCAACGTCGACGCGATCGACCCGCAGAAGAAGGTCGTCCAGAGCCTCGAGGGCGAGGAGCTTCCGTACGATCTGCTGATCCTCGTGCCGCCGCACAAGGGCGCCCAGTTCCTGATGGACAGCGGGCTGGCGCCGGCACCGGGTGGCTGGCTGCCGACCGACCGGAATACGCTCCAGGTGGGCGGCCGATCGAACGTCTACGCCCTCGGCGACGCGACCGATCTGCCGCTCTCGAAGGCCGGCTCGACCGCGCACTTCGAGGCGCCGATCGTCGCCGAGCGGGTTGCCGCGGCCGTCCGGGGGCGCGAACCGAAGACGAAGGAGGCGAATTACACCGGCAAGGTGATGTGCTTCTTCGAGATCGGCGACGGCAAGGGGACACTCCTCCAGTTCGACTACGACCACCCGCCGAAGCCGCCGAAGCCGAATCGGGTCTGGCACCTGGGCAAGATCGTCTTCAACAAGACCTACTGGCACACCGTGCCGAGGGGCCGCGTCTGACCCAGCCTCGGGCCGAGGCCAGGCTCGATCACCGCGTGGCCGGCGACCTCCGCCCGCCTCTGACGAGAGGTGGGCGGCCCTGATCCGGGGGCCCCCCCGGACCCTTCCACTGGCACTAGCTTCGACGGCCGGGCGCTTCGGCACCCGGCCGTCGCACGTTGCCGGGGCATGCCGACGCGCGCTGACTGTCGCCGGGCGTTGCCTCTCGCCTTGATCGTGCAGCGCGATCCGGTCGCTACAATCACAGGGTGAGCCACCCACTTCCTCTGACCCTCCCCGCCACCGCGGCCGGGCGCGTCTTCCGCCGTTCGCTCGATCCCGACCCGCCGGTCGCCGTGCGGGCCGAGGGCAGCACGATCTGGGACGCCGAGGGGCGGGCCTACCTGGACGCCGCCGGCGGGGCGATCGTCGTCAACGTCGGCCACGGTCGCGAGAGCGTCGCTCGGGTCATGGCCGAGCAGGCCGGCCGGATCGCGTACGCCCACGGCAGCGCCTTCACGACTGAGCCGCTCGAGGCCTACGCGGCCGAGATCGGTCGGCACCTCCCGCTCGAGGAGCCCGCGATCTACCCTGTCTCGGGCGGCTCCGAGGCGATCGAGACGGCCCTCAAGCTCGCCCGCGCCTACCACCTCGCCCGGGGCGAGAGTGGCCGCCTGATCGTCATCGCCCGGTGGGGGAGCTACCACG
>JAJYXX010000360.1 GCA_021801545.1 Chloroflexota bacterium
GCGGGTCGTCTCGCCCTCGGCCACGAAGAGCGGCCAGTCGTCGACGATCAGTCCCTGCTGTCGCTTGCCCGGGACGTCCCGCCAGGTGACGACGGCCGTCACTCCCGGGTGAGCCGCCGCGCGGGACGTGTCGATCCTGCGCACGACGGCGCGCGGATGGTCGGAGAAGCGGAGCGCGCCGTGGAGCATGCCCGGCTCGGTCATGTCGCTCACGAACGGCTTCTCGCCCAGGGCGAGCTCGCGGGCCTGGTAGCGGATCGTGCGGGATCCGATCCGCCCGCTCCGATCGACCTCCGGGCGCCGGCCACCCCGGCGGACCTCGGCCGCCAGCTCGATCGCATCGACGATCTTCGTGTAGCCCGTGCATCGGCAGAGGTTGCCGGCCAGCGATCGCGTGATCTCCGCGCGCGACGGGCTCGGATCGCGCCGCAGGAGCGCCTCGGCCTTCATGACGATGCCGGGCGAGCAGTAGCCGCACTGCGAGGCGCCGGTCGCCAGGAAGCAGTGGACCCAGCAGTCCCTCGCCTCGTCCGGCAGACCCTCGAGGGTGAGGACCTCCTTGCCGGCCACGCGTGCCGCGGGCTGGGCGCACGAGACGGCGGCTCGTCCGTCGACGATGACCGTGCACGCTCCGCACGAGCCCTCCGGGGCGCAGCCGTCCTTCATCGAGCGGAGGCCAAGCTCGCCGCGCAGAACGTCGAGCAGGCTCGCACCCGGCCGCACCTGGATGGACACGGGCCGTCCGTTGAGCGTGAACTCCATCGGAGCCGCCCTTCCTGTTGCAGGCGGCCATCTGGCCCTGGTGAGACGGCCGTCTATCGCCAATCGTAGGTGACCGGTGCCGCGCCGGACCCTGCTGTTCGTCCCGACAACGGCGGCCCGTTCGGACCCGACGGCCGACAATCAACGCGGCGCCCCGGCGCCCGGCGCGCCGCTCAGCGAGGAAGAGCCGATGCGACGATTGGGACTCGAGCGGGAGCTCGTCGATCCGAGCGTGTACGAGCGGACGGTCGGGCGGTTCCGGGATGCCGGGATCGTCCTGCCGACCTTCGCCCAGCTTGCCGAGCCGGTCACGATCCCGGAGCGGATCGGGGCGCGCCTGGCCGGTGTCGACCCGGACGTGGCGCACCCGCTCAACCTCTTCCGGGCCCACTGGTACAACGGACCGGACCGGCGCCAGCGGGTCGAAGTGCCGGACCACGTGGTTCTTCCGCCGGCCCTGACGGGCGTCGACGCGCGGATCGTCGTCGCGCTCGGCGACCGATTCCCGATGATCCGTTCGCACAAGGTGCTCGCGGCGTACGGGTGCCTGGCGCCGCGGATCGTGACCGGTCAGTTCGATCCGACCGCGCAGCGGGCCGTCTGGCCGTCGACCGGCAACTACTGCCGGGGTGGCGTCGCTATCTCCCGGATCATGGGCTGCCGGGGGGTCGCGGTCCTCCCGGGTGGGATGAGTCGCGAGCGGTTCGACTGGCTCGAGCGATGGGTGGTCGATCCGGCCGACATCATCCGGACACCCGGCACCGAGAGCAACGTCAAGGAAATCTACGACCGCTGCGCCGAGCTGGACCGCGAGCCGGACACGGTGATCTTCAACCAGTTCTCGGAGTTCGGGAACCACATCGCGCATTACGCGATCACGGGCCGGGCGCTCGACCACGTCTTCGAGTCGATGCGGGCGGTCGAGCCGGATCTGCGCCTCCGCGCCTTCGTCTCGGCGACCGGCTCGGCGGGGACGATCGGGGCCGGCGACTACCTGAAGGAGCGTCACGGCTCGCTGACCGTCGCCGTCGAGGCGCTCGAGTGCCCGACGATGCTCGAGAACGGGTTCGGCGAGCACAATATCCAGGGGATCGGCGACAAGCACATCCCGCTCATCCACAACGTCATGGCAACCGATCTCGTCATCGCGATCTCGGACCGGGCGACCGACCACCTCGAGGTCCTGTTCAACTCGGACGCCGGGCGCGACTACCTCGCCCGACGCCGGGGGGTCCCGCCGGACGTCCTCGAGCAGCTCCCGTCGCTCGGCTTCTCGAGCATCTGCAACGTGCTCGCGGCCATCAAGACGGCCCGCTATGAGGGGCTCGGGCCCGACGATGTCGTCGTGACGGTCGCCACCGACGGCGCGCCGATGTACGAGACCGAGCGGCGCCTGATTCTCGCCCGCGACTTCCCCGGCGGCTTCGATGCCGTGGCGGCCGGGGAGGCGTTCGGACGGTTCGTCCTGGGGGCCTCGACCGATCACCTCCTCGAGTGCTCGCGGACCGATCGGAACCGCATCTTCAACCTCGGCTACTTCACCTGGGTCGAGCAGCAGGACGTGCCGATCGAGGAGTTCGAGGCCCGCCGCCGGCCCGAGTTCTGGACCGAGACCCGCTCGATCGTCGCCGTCTGGGACCGGCTGATCGACGAGTTCAACGCCCGGACGGGCGTGCTGGAGGCGCTGTGAGCGCGGACGCCTGCGCCGTCGTCTGCGCCGGCTGCGGGCACCGGGCACCGCCCGACGAGCCGTTCCCGATCCGCTGCCCGCGGGCCGTGTCCGGCGATGACGTCGACCACCTGATGACCCGCGTCCTCGACCCGCATCGGGTCCGCTTTCCGGTCGACGACGAGCCCAATCCGTTCATCCGATACCGCGAGCTCTTCCACGCCTACCACGTCGCTCGGGCCGCCGGCTGGCCGGACGCCCGCTACGTCGAGCTCGTCGAGCGTCTCGACCGCGCGATCGCCTCGGTGGACGGGCACGGGTTCGTCGTCACCCCCTTCGAGCGCCAGGCGGCGCTGAGCGACCGTCTCGGCTTCTCGCCGGGCGGCGGCGTCTGGGTGAAGGACGAGACGGGCAACGTCTCGGGCTCCCACAAGGCCCGCCACCTGGCCGGCGCGATGCTCGAGCTGCAGGTGGCCG
>JAJYXX010000123.1 GCA_021801545.1 Chloroflexota bacterium
GCGAGTAAGCGGCCGCGAAGCGCCTCGTGCGATGCTGGGCGATGACCCTCCACCCCCCGGTCGAGGCCCTCCTCGGCCGGCTCGCGCCCGACCAGCGAGCGGCGGCCACCGCCCCGCCCGGACCGACACTCTGCGTGGCCCCAGCCGGGTCGGGCAAGACGACCACGCTCGTGGCACGGGTCGCCTGGCTCGTCGCGACCGGGCGCGACCCCGCGACGATCTGCGCGATCACGTTCAACCGGCGGGCGGCCGAGGAGCTCCAGACCCGTCTCGACGAGGCGCTCGCCCCCCTGTCGGTGGAGCCGGGCGGCGTCCGGGTCCGGACGTTCCACGCCCTCGGCCGCGAGATCCTTCAGTCGGCGGACGCGCCGGTCGAGCCGCTCGTGGATCGGATGGCCGTCCTCCGCAGGATCGCGCCGGATGCCGGACCGGCCTGCTGGCGACGGCTCGACGACGCCTTCTCGCGCCTCAAGCTCGATCTCGAGGTGACCGTCGACCAGGTCGGACGCGACCCCGCGCCCGGGCCGGTGGCGCGAGCCTTCCTCGCCTATGAGGCCGCGGTGGCGGAAACCGGCGGTCTCGACTTCGACGACCTCGTCGTCCGCGCCCTGCGCCTGCTCGCGGCGGACCAGGCAGTACTCGGCCGATGGCGGTCGGCCTGTGCCGAGCTCCTCGTCGACGAGGTCCAGGACGTCGATCGCAGCCAGCTCCGCCTGGCGCTCCTCCTCGCCGCGCCGGCGAACCGGATCTTCCTCGTCGGAGACGACGACCAGTCGATCTACGGCTGGCGGCTGGCGGACGTCCGGCGGGTGATCGGCCTGGCCGACGCGCTGCCCGGGCTGCGCCGGGTCGACCTCGAGACCAACTACCGGTGCCCGGGACCGGTCGTCGAACGATCCGTGCGTCTCGTCGGGCACAACCGCGAGCGCTTTGCCAAACGGATCGTCGCCCGAGACCACGCTCCCGGTCGGCTCGTCCTCGCTGCCGACGCCACGGACGAGGTGGTCCGTGTCCGGCGTGTGCTCGAGTCGTGGCCGGCCGACGGCTCGTCGCGGGCAATCCTCGCTCGGACGAATCGCGAACTCCTGCCCGCGATCGCCGTCGCGCTGGAGCTCGATGTTCCGTTTCGGGCACCCGAGATGCCGCTCCCGCTCGATTCGCCCGAGATCGACGGGCTCCTCGAGGACGCGCGTCGGTCGACTCCGGACTCCTGGCCGCTCCTGGTCCGCCTCGAGGCGGTCCGGCGGGAGGCGCCTGCGATCGCGACCGGAGCGGAGGCCGGCGCCGACCCGCCCGTCCCGACCCGGCGCGAGGTCGCCGCCGCCCTCCTCGCCTGGGCAGCCCCGTACGCCGATCTGGAGACGTTCACGATGACGGTCGACGAGAGAAGACGCCGGCTTGCGGCGCTCCGGCGCCCGGATGCCGCCCTCACGCTGGCGACCGCCCACGCGACGAAAGGCCTCGAGTTCGACCACGTCGCCGTCGTCGGCCTCGAGAGCGGCCGCTTCCCGAACGCCCGGGCGCTCGCCGACGCGGTGGACCCCGGGCGGGTTCTCGAAGAGGAGCGGCGGCTTGCCTACGTCGCCTGGACGAGGGCCCGCCGGTCGCTCACGCTGGTCTACGATCCAGCCGCGCCCTCGCCGTTCCTGCTCGAGGCATTCGACATCCAGGAGCTGGATGTCGCGACGTCGTATTCACGGTCTTCTTGACGATCATGCTGCTCGAGTCGCGGAGAAGCCTCGCCTCGAGCACGCGAGGGGCATCGCGTCGTACCATCCAGCTCAGTGATGACGCAACTACCGACCCTCGGGCCGCGCGGCGAGGGCTGGGTCCTGATCCAGGGCTTCCTGCTCGTCGCGATCGCGGCCGCCGGCTCGACCGGTCCAGCCTGGGCCGGCGACCTGCGCGTCGCCACGAGCGTCGCCGGGCTCTTCCTCATCATGGCCGGGGCGATCCTCGGCGGGCGGGGGGTGACCGACCTGGGCGAGAACCTCACCCCGTTCCCCCACCCGCGCGACGGCGCCCGGCTGATCGAGACAGGCGCATACCGCCTTGTCCGCCATCCGATCTACGGCGGGCTGATCGTCGGCAGCGCCGGCTGGGGCCTCGTCACCGCCGCACCACTCGCCCTCGCCTTCGCCGCCGTCCTGTTCGGCTTCTTCGACCTGAAATCCCGCCGGGAGGAGGCCTGGCTCGTCGAGCGGTTCCCCGCCTACGCCGCCTACCGCGCCAGGACGAAGCGCTTCATCCCCTGGGCGTACTGAACGGGCGGCTCGCGCGAGCCGCCCGTTCAGCGGGGGTCGGGGCCGGCCGGTCGCCTCGGGGGCGACGACCGCACGGCCGGAGATGAGGTCGGGCGGGCGGCTTGTCCGGTCAGGCCGCCTTCTCGAGCGTCTCCTCCTCGCCCGCCTTCGGGGCGCTCAGGCGCATGACGAACCAGCCGAAGATGGCGGCCCCGGTGAGCGCGAAGAGGGCCAGGCTGCCCCATAGGATCGGCCGGGCGAGGTCGAGGTTCTCGACGCTGATGAGCAGCTTCGGCAGGTCGCCCAGGTACGCCTGGTCGGCGCCTTCCATCCCGTACACCTGGGGCACGATGTAGAGGATCGAGGCGATCACGAGCAGGATGCTCACCAGCCGGAAGATCGCCGGGTCGTCGTCCATGTCACGCACGAGCTTGACCGCCAGCGCCCAGAAGAGGACGAGCGTCGCAATCGGGGCGGTGATCGGCAGACCTTCCCCCTTCAGATAGAGGTTCGGCATCAGGAAGATCAGGCTCAGGCCGAGGGTGACGATGAGGAGGGCGTCCCGGAAGAGCACGTACGAGAGCCACCAGACGTCGCCGCCGAAGCGGAGGGTGAGGTTCTGAAGGAACCTGATGACGTACGGCCGGGCGAAGTGGAGGACGAG
>JAJYXX010000270.1 GCA_021801545.1 Chloroflexota bacterium
GTGCCGATGATCTACTACGGGGACGAGGCCGGCCTCGATGGCGAGAACGCCGAGGACAGCCGTCGCACGTATCCGTGGGGCGAGGAGGACGAGCAGCTCCTCGCCTTCTACCGGACCGCGATCCGGGCGCGACGCGCCAGCGCCGCGCTCGCGGAGGGCGACCTCGAGACGGTCTGGATCGACGACGCCACGAGCAGCTATGGCTTTGCGCGTCGTCACGGAGACGACACTGTCTTCGCGCTCTTCAACCCAGGCGAGGAGCCGGCCGAGATCGTCCTTCGGTGGCCGCCTGGCCTGGAAACCTGCATCGATCTCTTCGGTCAGCTGGAGCCAGCCGTTGTGGGCGAGCGCCTGCACGTCGTGGTTCCGCCGCAGTCCGCCGGATGGCTCTCGCCGGTGCCGAATGCACCCTGACGTACCACCCACCGGTTGATCTCATGGCGACGGCGAGGCGCCTCGCACAGCGCTGGTCAGGACTCGCGTCGGTCGATGACCGCGATCCCGTCGGCGCGAGGGCGATGTCGATCAGCCCGAGCCGGCCACGCGCTGGTCAGACGCGGCGGGGTCGCCGTCGTCCGGCTCGAGGGTGATCCCGATCCGGGGATAGGTCGCGAGGTCGGCCGCGGTCGTGAACGTCTGCGCGATCGGCGAACCATCGGAGCGGAACGTGCCGGCGCTCACGCGGCCGCGATCGCCGACGAGCCAGAGCTCGTAGAAGTGGCCGGCGTCCGAGCGCGGGAGACCCGACATCGCGAGCTCGACGCGGACGCTGCCGTCGGGCAGGCGCTCGAGGAGGACCGATCCGGACGACGCCGGTGCGAGGGCCGAGCCCGACAGGGCGATCCGCTCCAGGGCCACGCGCGGGCTGCCGATCACGACGAGCGCGAGGATGGCGGCAGCACCGACGAGGGCGCCGGCGCCGCCCCAGGCGATCCGCCCGAACCAGCCACGGCCCGAGAGACCGCGCGCGGTCACCCCGGGTCGCGGCGCTGCGATGGCGTGCGGCTGCGTGCTGGTTTGCGCCCGTCGTCGGGCGGCCAGCACCCGGTCCCGGAGCTGGGTCGGCGGATCGGCCTCGAGCGGCAGGGTCCGGGCGGCCGCGATGAGCCGGGCGGAAGCCCCGCTCAATCGTCGCCAGGCGTCGGTGCATTCGGCGCACCCGGCGAGGTGCGTGGCGAGCGCCGGGTCCGGCGGGCGTCGCTCGATGACCGCCCCCGCGACCCGTTCCCGCCAGACGCCGTGCTCGGTCGATCCGGTCATCTTCGACCTCCGCTCGTTCGAGCTGCTGGCGCCGCCTCGTCGAGGGTCATCGGCATGATCGGCTCGAGTAACCCGGCCATGCCCTGAAGCGCGTGGTAGGTCCGGCTCTTCACCGTGCCGAGCGGCACCCCGAGAACCTCGGCGATCTGGGACTGGCTGAGGTCGTCGCGGTAGGCGAGGAGCAGGACCTCGCGCTGGAGCGCCGGCAGGCGCTCGAGCGCCGCCGCGATCTCCCAGGCTTCGGCGAGACCATCGACGTCGAGGTGGCCGATCGGGTCCAGCGCGCCCTCGACTGGCGGGCCCGGCCGGCGACCGCGCGACCGCAGCCGATCGGTCGCCACGTGGCGGGCGATCCCGAACAGCCACGCGCCGGCGCGACCGCGGGCCGGATCGAACCGGTCGGCCTGGCGCCAGGCACGAAGCAGCGTGTCGTTCACGAGTTCCTCGGCATCCTCGACATCCTGCAGCCAGCGCAGGCCGAGCGCATAGAGCGGCCGCGCGAACCGATCGTAGAGCGCCCCGAAGGCGGCCTCGTCGCCGGTGGCGACGGCGGCGATGAGCTCGTCCTCCGAGCGGTGCTCCTCCATCACTCCACCCTTCGTCGGCCGGCTGCCGTTCGGTTCATCTGAAGGCGAATGAACCGATCGAGCGTCGGCTATCGAAGCGTTCCCCGTCAACCCCACCATGGAGGATCGTCATGCGCAAGCTCATCGCTCTGCTCGGACTCGTCGCGCTGCTCGCCCTGCCGGCGACGGCACTCGCGGCGCACGAGTCGAACAACAAGCTCGTCTTCGCGCCGGTGGCCGGCTCGTCTGCGCCGGATGGCGCCGGAAGCGGCGTCATCAACTACATCAAGGGCACCAGCGAGGAGGAGCCGGATACCGCCTGGAGCTCGGCCTTCCGGTTCAGCGGCCTCGCTCCGGACACGACCTACACGATCGTCGTCCGGGGCCGCTTCGCCGACCCGGCGGTCTTCTCGGCGATCTGCGAGTTCACGACGAACGGCTCGGGAATCGGGACCTGCCAGAGTCAGTTCCTGGGTCTCCAGCGCCTCGCGATCGCGCAGCTCCGGCTCGGCGGCGTGAGCGGTACGTCCATCCTCCAGGCGACCCGCCAGGCGGTGGTTTCCGGGCCGGGCTCGATCACGAGCGATGGCGGCTGTCGCGAGTCTGATCAGGCCGGCAGCACCTGCGAGGCACCCGGCCGCAGCTAGACCGATCGGGGTCTGCGTCGCGTCCCGGACGACATCGCCGGTTCCCGATCTTCGAGGACCGGCGATGTCGACGTTCAGGGCTCGCGGCCGGCATGGGCAATTATTGGTTACTTGCGCATATATCTAAGGATGAGTATCCTGCGGTCACGGTGAACTCAGGCTGTCGCTCGATTGCCCGCTGAAGGCGCAAGGCGACGCGGGCTGGCCATGGGCCCACCGCCCAGTATCTGTCGCAGGGGAGTGTCACGTGATCAGCGCGTTCGTTCGATCGTTCCTCGGCCCGCACCGCCTGTCGCCCCAGGCGCGACCACGTCTCGCCGCCGTCCTCGTCGCGATCGCGCTGGCGACCGTCGCCTGTTCGCCGTCGGCCGGCGGCGGTCCGGGATCGGAGGTGCGTGTGCCGGTCGACGGTGGCGGGTCGTATGTC
>JAJYXX010000340.1 GCA_021801545.1 Chloroflexota bacterium
GCGCTCGGGTTGTACGCGAACCTGCGTCCGGCCAAATCGATCCCGGGGATCGAGAGCCGCTACCAGAACGTCGACCTCGTCATCGTTCGCGAGAACACCGAGGATCTCTACGCCGGGATCGAGCACCGCGTGGGACCGGACGCCGCCGAGAGCATCAAGATCATCACCCGGGCCGCATCCGAGCGGATCGCCCGGTTCGCCTTCGAGTACGCGGTTGCGAACCGGCGCCACAAGGTGACGGCGGTCCACAAGGCGAACATCATGAAGCTCTCCGACGGCCTGTTTCTCGAGAGTTGCCGGACGGTCGCGGCCGACTACGCGGGCCGGATCGAGTTCGAGGACCGGATCGTCGACAACATGTGCATGCAGCTCGTCCAGAAGCCGGAGCTGTACGACGTCCTCGTCCTGCCGAACCTCTACGGCGACATCATCAGCGATCTCGCCGCCGGCCTCGTCGGCGGGCTCGGGGTCGCGCCCGGCGCGAACATCGGGACCGAGGCGGCCGTCTTCGAGGCGGTCCATGGCTCGGCCCCCAAGTACGCCGGCCAGAACAAGGCGAATCCCACCGCCTTGCTCCTGTCGGGTGTCCTGATGCTCCGTCACCTCGCTGAGATCGAGGCCGCGGAGCGGGTCGAACAAGCCGTGATCGAGGTCATCGCCGAGGGTCGCGCGGTGACCTACGACCTCGGCGGGTCCGCTGGCACGAGCGAGATGGCCGATGCCATCATCGCCCGCCTGACCGGCGAGCCAGCAACCATCTCCTGACCGGCGAATTCCGGCCGGGGACAGCGTTCGCTACGGAGGCCGCATGCTGCTCCGTTATCGAGGAAGCGAGGGGATGCTCGCCTGGGCGTTCCACCGCATCTCCGGCGTCGCCATCTGGTCGTTCGTCGTTCTGCACGTCGTCGACATCTTCCTTGCTGGAGCGAACCCGCAGGCGTATGACGACCTGCTGGCCTTCTATGCCAGCCCCGTGGGACGGGCCTTCGAGGTCCTCCTCGGGGCGGCCCTCTTCTACCACGCGCTCAACGGCCTGCGGATCATCATCATGGACTTCTGGCCGGCGATGACGATCTACCACCGCCAGCTCTGGTACGCGAGCTGGCTGGTCTTCCTCGGCGTGGGTCTGCCCGGCGCGTACATCATCCTCAGGCCGATCTGGTCGTAGGAGGCGAGACGGTGGCCCTCTACACGCGATCCGGTCGGGCCCGACCGCAGGGCGGTGGGTTCGAGCTCGCCGTCTGGTATCTCGTCCGCCTGACCGGGCTGGCGCTCTTCGTACTCGCGCTGGCCCACTTCAGCGTGCTCCACTTCATCTACGACCCGGCGATCCAGAACGCCGACTTCATCATCAGCAAGCGCTGGAGCAGCATCTTCATCCGGGCGATCGACTGGCTGTTCCTGATGAGCGTCCTCGTGCACGGATTCCTCGGCATGCGGACCGTCGTCAACGACTACGTCAAGGGCGGCCCGCGGATCGCCCTGACGATGGGTCTCTATCTGCTCGCGTTCGTTCTGTTCGCGCTGGGCACGATCGTCGTGGCGACGATGCGCCTGTCCGGCGCAGCCGGTTGAGGCTGCGATGAGGATCGACCACGATGCGCTGATCGTCGGAGCCGGCGGAGCCGGGCTCTGGGCGGCCCTCGAGCTCGCCAAGGCCGGGGTCGACGCGGCGGTCCTGACGAAGCTCTACCCGACCCGCTCCCACACCGGCGCCGCCCAGGGCGGTGTCTGTGCCGCCCTCGGCAACCACGAGGAGGACCACTGGGAGTGGCACATGTTCGACACGGTGAAGGGCGGCGACTACCTCGTCGACCAGGACGCCGCCGAGGTCCTGGCCCGCGAGGCGATCGAGACCGTGATCGAGCTCGAGCACATGGGCCTGCCGTTCAACCGGACCCCGGAGGGCAAGATCGACCAGCGCCGGTTCGGCGGCCACACCCGGAACTTCGGCGAGGGGCCCGTCAAGCGCTCCTGCTTCGCCGCCGACCGGACCGGCCACATGATCCTCCAGACGCTCTACCAGCAGTGCGTCAAGGCCGGCGTCACGTTCTACGACGAGTACCACGTCGTCGATCTGCTCTTCGAGGGCGGCGATGGTGGCGACGGCGGCCGGGCGGCCGGAGTCGTTGCCTACCGGATCGCGGACGGCGAGATCCACACGTTTCGTTCGAAGGCGGTCCTGCTCGCGACCGGTGGGTTCGGCCGGATGTTCCGGATTACCTCGAACGCCCACTCGCTGACCGGGGACGGCGTGGCGCTCTGCTACCGCCACGGCATCCCGGCCCAGGACATGGAGTTCTACCAGTTCCACCCGACCGGGATCGTCGGGATCGGGATCCTGCTCTCGGAGGCCGCCCGTGGCGAGGGTGGCTACCTGCTGAATGATCAGGGCGAGCGCTTCATGGAGCGCTACGCGCCGCGACTCATGGAGCTCGCGCCCCGCGACATGGTCTCGCGGGCGATCTACCTCGAGGTCCGGGCCGGCCGCGGGATCGGCGGCAAGGACTACGTCTACCTCGATCTGCGCCATCTCGGCCGCAAGGTGATCGAGGAGAAGCTGCCCGACATCACGGACTTCGCCCGCGTCTACCAGGGGGTGGAGCCCGTGACCGAGCCGGTGCCGGTCCAGCCGACGGCCCATTACGCGATGGGCGGCATCCCGACCGATGTCCTCACCCGGGTCGTGCGTGACGAGCACAAGACGGTCGTGCCCGGGCTGTACGCGGCCGGCGAGTGCGCCAGCGTCAGCGTCCACGGCGCGAACCGGCTCGGCACGAACTCGCTCGTCGACCTCCTCGTCTTCGGCCGGCGGGCCGGTCGCCAGATGACCCTCGGCGTCAAGGGTGTCGAGATGCCCGACGTCGCGGTCGATGCGGACGAGCCGGTGCGCGCCGA
>JAJYXX010000017.1 GCA_021801545.1 Chloroflexota bacterium
ACCGTTCGCGCCCGTTCCTCGGCAACGTCTTCGGTGGCCTCTCCGGTCCGGCGGTCAAGCCGGTCGCCCTGCGGATCGTCTACGAGGTCGCCCAGGTCGTCGACATCCCGGTCGTCGCGATCGGCGGCGTGACCGAGCTGGCCGACGTGCTCGACTTCCTGGCCGTCGGCGCGGTCGCGGTCCAGGTCGGGACGGCGATCTTCGCCGACCCGGTGCTCCCGGTGCGGCTCGTCGACGAGCTCGCGGCGGAGTGCGGGCGACGCGGCCTCGACTCCTACCGGCCGCTGATCGGAACGGCCCTGCCACAGCGACCGGGCGCACCGTCCGCCAGGGGCGTGGAGTATCGGCCGTGAGGATCCCGCGACGATGACGACGATTCGGCCAGCGCTCGACGCGGCCGCCCGGGCGGCGATCTCGACCCGCACCGAGGCGCTCTTCCGGCGCTCCGGCGCGCTCCGCGAGGGGCACTTTCTGCTCAAGAGCGGCCGCCACAGCGATCGCTACCTCGAGAAGTTCCTCGTCCTCCAGGATGCGCAGGCGACGAGCGAGCTGTGTGGCTTCTGGGCACGCCAGTACCGCGACGCCGACGGAACGCCGACGGTCGATCTGGTGGCCGGCCCGACGACCGGCGGCATCATCCTGGCCTTCGAAACGGCCCGTCAGCTCGGGGTTCGGGCGATCTTCGCCGAGGAGGTTCGCGGGGCCGACGGCAGCCTCCGTCGGGAGTTCCGGCGGGGGTTCCGGATCGAGCCCGGTGAGCGGGTGTTGCTCGTCGACGACATCCTCACGACCGGCGGCTCGCTGCTGGCAATGATCCCGGCCGTCGAGGCGGCCGGTGGCGAGATCATCGGCTGCCACGTGCTCGTCGATCGCTCCGGCGGAGTGGCGACCCTCACCTCGCCGACGACCGGTCGCGTCTACCCGCTCTTCGCGCTCTGGCGGCTCGAGCTCCCGACCTGGGAGACCGGACCCGCCACCTGCCCGCGCTGCGCGGAGGGGGCGCCGCTCGATGCGCCGGGGAGCACCGGGACGGGCACTGACGCTAGCGCTTCAGCGCCTCGATCGCAGCCGTGAGCTCGGTGGGGCTGACGATCGCCTCGAACGAGGCGGCGATCTTCCCGTCGGCATCCACGATGAAGATCCACGGCTCACTGACGAGCCCGTAGTCGATCGTCGCCTGGACCGGCTGGAGCTGGCCGTTCGCATCGAGGACCGGCTGGAGGCGGCCGTTCGCATCCTCGAGCTTGTACGGTTCGACGTTGATAAACGTGAAGCCGGGCTCCTGTCGGGCGACCTGCTTGAGGATCTCCAGGGTCGGGCCGCACTGGCCGCTCGTGCAGAAGGCGGGCGTGGCGAAGGCGAGGACGAATGGCCGGTGCTCCGCGATCGCCTGGTCGATCGAGAGCTGGTAGAACGACGGCTCGGGGTGCTGGTCGGACGAGAGCCTGGCGAGGTCGCCGCTGACGTCGGCAGCAGTCGGCGTCCTGTCGGCGGGAGCCTTCGCTCCGATCGGCACGGGCGAGCCGGTCGGCTTCACCTCGAAGCGGATTCGGATCTTCTCGGGCGTGCCGCCGGCGAGCGTGGTCGTGAACTCGGCGCCCCATTCGCCCGCCTCGGCGAAGTCGACGGTCGCGACGTACAGGCCGCGCTCGCCTTCGATCGCCCAGAGGAACGTCGCCGGTGCGGTCGCGGTCGGCGTCGAGGGGTCGCGTCCGAGGTTGTAGATGGCGATCGTCGCGCTCCGGTCGGGTGCGGCGGCCGGCCGATTCGAGGCGTCGAGGAACGAGAAGAGGAGGCGATTGCGGCCGCAGATTTGCTCGGACGAGACGATCAGCGGGTAGACGCTCGCCTTCACGGCTGTGCCGGTCGCCGGCCAGCCGTCGGGGTCGGGCGGGTTCGGGGCCGGGGCGGTCGGGCAGGTGGCGGCGCCCCCCGGGGGTAGGGCGCCGGCCGCTGACGAACCGGCTGCCGGCGGGATCGACGGACCGGCGCTGCTCGAGCAGGCCGCGAGGAGGACGAGCGCGCTCGCGACCAGGCCGAGTGGGGGTCGAGGAGGACGCATGCACACAGGGTAGACCGGAGGGCGCGATGTGTCGCGCAGCGACATCGGCAGCTGGTCCTGGTGGCCGTTGCCGCGCTCGGTTCGCGGCGTGCCGCGCTAGAATGGGCCACCGTTCCGCCGTGCGCCGGCCGGTCGGCGGCGACAGATCGGTTCGAGGAGGTCCGGTGACCCGGTTTCAGAAGCTCACTGCCGCCACCCTGGTGATGACGTTCGCCCTCATCACGATCGGTGTCGTCGTCCGGTCCACCGGCTCGGGCCTCGGCTGCCCCGACTGGCCGTTCTGCTACGGACAGGTGATTCCGCCGCTCGGCGACCCCAAGGCCTGGATCGAGTGGATCCACCGGACCGTCGCGGCGCTCATCGGGCTCATGGTCCTGGGGATCGCCTTCCTCGCCTTCGTCGACCATCGCGATCGACGCTCGATCCTCTGGCCGTCGGTGGGTGCCCTCCTGCTCGTCGGCTTCCAGGCGTGGCTCGGGCGGGAAACCGTCCGGCTCGGCAACTCGGGCGAGTCGGTCACGGCGCACCTCGCGGCGGCGATGTCGGTGCTCGGGCTGCTCGTCTTCATTCTCGCCCGGAGCCTCTACCCGGCCCGGATCGGCGGCCGTGGCGCCAGCCAGCGGTTCACGATCCTGGCCGCCTTCGGGACACTCGCGACGTTCGCTCTCCTCCTCTTCGGCTCGAACGTCACCGCGACCGACAGCGCGCTCGTCTTCCCGGACTGGCCGTTGATGGGCGGGTCGGCCTTCCCGCCGCTCACGGACGTGACGAGTGCACACGTGCTCCATCGCTGGGTGGCGGTCGTCGTCGGGCTGATCGTCGTCGGGATCGCGC
>JAJYXX010000187.1 GCA_021801545.1 Chloroflexota bacterium
GGGGTCGCTGACGCCCGGCGTCCCGGCATCGCTGACGAGCGCGAGGTCGGCGCCCGAGCGCAGGTGCGCCAGGAGTTCGGGCAGGCGCGCAGCGGCATTTCGGGCATGGAAGCTCACGAGGCGGGTGGGGATGCCGTGGCGCGACAGGAGCCGGCGCGTCAGGCGGGTATCCTCGGCGGCGATCAGCGGCACGGCCGCCAGGACCTCGATGGCGCGCAGCGTGACGTCGGCGAGATTGCCGATCGGCGTCGCGACGACGTACAGGCGTCCCCCCGGGCCGGCCCAACCGCTTGCGTCCGGCCGACCGTCCGACCGACCGGCCGGTCGAGCCTTCACCGTCGCGCGGAACCGGGCCGGCGGCGGGGGTAGAGGTAGTCGATCCCGGTCGTCCGGGGCCCGAGCTTTGCCACCGGCGGGACCTGCCGCTTGAACTCGGAGCCGGCCACCATCCGCTCGACCCGCCCGACGAGCGGCGCCGCGAACCCCATCGCCACGAGCTCGTCGGTCGACCGGCGCCGGTCGATCATCCAGTACAGGAGCCGATCGAGGACCGGGTACGAGAAACCGGCCTCCGTCTCGTCCGTCTGGCCCGGCCAGAGATCGGCCGAGGGTGCCTTGCGGATGATCGCCTCGGGGACGCCGATCGCCTGCCCGAGCTGGCGGACCTGGCTCTTGTAGAGATCCCCGATCGGGTTGAACGCACAGGCTGCGTCGCCGAAGATCGTCGTGTAGCCGATCAGCGACTCGGTCTTGTTGCCGGTCCCCACGACCAAGCCGCTCCAGGTCACGGATCGGTCGTAGAGGACGGCCATCCGGATCCGGGCCATGAAGTTGCCGCGTCGGACCGAGCTGGCGGTCAGGCCCTCTGGCCCCGCCGCCCCGGGCTCGCCGTCGTGGCCGAAGAAACCGTCGACGATCGGCGTGATCTCGATCAGCTCGCTCGCACAACCGAGCCGGCGCACGACCTCCCGGGCGTCGGCGACCGACGCCGGGGCCGAGGTCCGGTACGGCATCAGGAGGCAGAGCAGCCGCTCGGGGCCGATCGCCTCGGCGACGAGGTACGCGACGAGCGCCGAGTCGACCCCGCCCGACAGGCCGACGAGCGCCCGCTCGAACCCGGCCTGGCCCAGCTGGGCGCGGATGAACTCGTCGATCACCCGCCGGGCGATGTCGGTGTCGATCGCGAGCTCGTCGGGCAGCTCGAAGAGTGCCGCCCCGTCGGCTGCGGTGCTCACCCCGACGTCTCCGCGGGTTCGGCAAGGGCGAGACCCGCCCGCTCGGCGACGATCCGTTCCAGCTCGCGGACGAGCAGCTCCGGGCGCTCGTCGCGCAGGAGCGGCAGCGAGATCCGTTCGCGCCGGATGTCGGCCAGCTCCACATCGACGAGGAACAGCCCCTCGTCGTACAGGGGAGCGCTGAAGATCGGACGACCGCTCGGACCGATCACCTCGGAGCCGCCCCAGAAGGCGATCGATTCGTCGATCCCGACCCGGTTGACGAAGACGACGATACTCGTCGTCAGCTGGGCGTAGGCGCGCATCAGCGTCCGCCACGAGGTCGCCGTCCCGAGCCCGACCTCGTTCGTCGCGGCGAGGTCGCGTCCCGGCGAGGACGACACGTTGACGAGCAGCTGCGCCCCGTCGAGGGCGAGCAGCTGCGGCACGGCCAGGTGCCAGAAGTCCTCACAGATCCCGACCCCGACCCCGACGCCCAGGCGGGACGGGACGGCTCGCAGCATGTCGCCGGCGGCGAAGAACCGCCGCTCGTCGAACAGACCGTACGTCGGCAGGTAGAGCTTCCGATGGACGTGAGCGACCCGCCCCTCCTCGAGCAGCGCCGCGCTGATGAACAGCCGGTGGTCGGCCGACTCCTCGACGAACGAGACGACCGCCGAGAGCCCATCGGCCGCCGCCGCGAGGAACGCCAGGCGCGGGTCGTCGAGCCGGATCGCGACCTCCGCGGCGAGGTCCTGGAGCAGGTAGCCGGTCAGGCCGAGCTCGGGGAAGACGACGAGGCCGGCCCCGCCGGCTCGCGCCTCGGCGAGCAGCTCCCGGTGGCGTGTCAGGTTCTCCTCGAAGAGGCCGAGGCGAGGGGCGATCTGGGCGAGCGCGATCCGGAGCGGTTGCACGGAGCGAGTCTACTCGCTCGGCTCGGACGCTCCGGCCGGTGACCCTGCTCTGGCCGGTGAGGCCGTGCCGGCCGCCCCGCGTCCGGCCGCCTGGAGCTGCTCGGCGGACCCGTCGACCTTCGCGGCGAAGTGGCAGGCGACCTCGTGACCGGCGGCCAGCGAACGGAATTCGGGATCGATCGTCTCACATTCGACCGGGTTGCCGAGCCGCTCGCGCAGCCAGCAACGGGTGTGGAACCGACAGCCGGGCGGCGGGGCCGCCGGGGAGGGGACATCGCCTTTCAGGATGATCCGCCGACGGCGCGCCTCGACGGCCGGGTCCGGGATCGGAACCGCCGACAGGAGCGCCACGGTGTACGGGTGAAGGGGTGTCCGGTTCAGGTCGCGCGAGCTGGCGAGCTCGACGATCCGCCCGAGGTACATCACCGCGATCCGGTCGCTGATGTGCCGGACGACCGAGAGGTCGTGGGCGATGAACAGATACGTCAGCCCGAGCCGCCCCTGCAGCCGCTGCAGGAGGTTGATGATCTGGGCCTGGATCGAGACGTCGAGGGCACTGATCGGCTCGTCGGCAACGATCATGTCCGGTTCGAGCGCGAGCGCCCGGGCGACGCCGATTCGCTGGCGCTGGCCGCCGGAGAACTCGTGCGGGTAGCGCGACGCGTAGTCCGGGCTCAGCCCGACGGTCGCGAGCAGCTCGCGGACCCGCTCGCGTCGTTCGGTCGGCGTGCCGACCCGGTGGATCTCCATCGGCTCGGCGATGATCC
>JAJYXX010000419.1 GCA_021801545.1 Chloroflexota bacterium
GACCAGCCGCTCTGGCACGAGCGAGACATCAGCCACAGCTCGGCCGAGCGCGTCATCCTGCCCGACGCGACGATCCTCCTCGACTACATGCTCGTGAAGATGGCCGGCCTCGTGGAGGGGCTCGTCGTCCGGCCCGACCGGATGCGCGAGAACATCGCTCGCGGCCTTGGCCTCCATGCCAGCAGCCGTGTCCTCGTTGCCCTCGTCGAGCAGGGTGGTCTGGCCCGCGAGGAGGCATACGCGATCGTCCAGCGCGCGGCGCTGCGGGCTGCCGACGAGCGGGTCCCGCTCAAGGATCTGCTCGCCACCGACCCCCAGGTCGCCGCGAACCTCACCCTCGCTCAGCTCGATCGCTGCTTCGACGATGCGTCGTTCCTGCGCCACGTGCCCGAGATCATCGCCCGCCTGAACAGCCTGGAGACCAGCCGCCATGCCGCTCACTGACGCCTACGTCCGCTCCGGCAAGGTCCGCGACCTCTTCGCGATCGACGACGAGCGCCTGCTCCTCGTGGCGAGCGACCGGCTCTCGGCGTTCGACGTCGTGCTCCCGACCCCGATCCCTGACAAGGGTCGGATTCTCACCGGCCTGTCGCGGTTCTGGTTCGCCGAGACGGCGAGGATCGTGCCCAACCACCTGCTCTCGGCCGATCCGGCGGACCTGCCGCCGGGCTGGGCCGACGAGGAGGCCGAGCTGGCGGAGCTGCGCGGCCGGATGATGCTCTGCCGGCGGGCGAAGGTGCTCCCGGTCGAGGTGATCGTCCGCGGCTACGTCGCCGGCTCCGGCTGGAAGGAGTACCAGCGGACCGGGATGATCTGCGGCATCCCGCTCCCGGCGGGTCTGCGCGAGAGCGAGCGCCTGCCGGAGCCGATCCTCACCCCCTCGACGAAGGCCGAGCGGGGCGCGCACGACGAGAACATCGGTTTCGACCAGATGGTCGAACTGATCGGCCCGGAGCTGGCCGAGCACGTCCGCGACATCGCGCTCCGGGTCTACGCCCACGCGGCCGCGATCGCCGAGCGGGCCGGGATCATCGTAGCCGACACGAAGTTCGAGTTCGGGACCGACCCCCGGACCGGCCAGCTGCTCCTGATCGACGAGCTGCTGACGCCTGACTCGAGTCGCTTCTGGGACGTGGCCGCCCACGAGCCGGGTCACCCCCAGCCCTCGTACGACAAGCAGTTCGTCCGCGACTGGCTGGAAACCCAGCCCTGGGACAAGACCGCGCCCGGCCCGGAGCTGCCGGCGGAGATCGTGGCCGGGACACGCGCCCGCTACGTGGAGGCGTTCGAGCGGATCACCGGAGCGAGCTTTGCGCGCTACCTGCAGGAGGACATCGTCGCGCCATGAGCCAGCCCGCGGCCGAGTTCCGGTTCGCCGTCAATGTGACCCCGAAGCCCGGCATCCTCGATCCCCAGGGCCGCGCCGTCGAGCAGAGCCTGCCGCATCTCGGGCTGAGCAGCGTCTCGGCGGTCCGGGTCGGCCGCCGCGTCGAGCTGACGGTCGCAGTCCCGAACGAGACCGAAGCGCGGGCGGTCGTCGATCACCTCGCCCGCGAGCTGCTGAGCAACCCGCTGATCGAGGTGTACGGCATCGAGCTGCTCGGCGCGACCTCGTCGACGGTGTCGTCGGTGGTGGCACCGATGCCGCCGGACGCCGCGGGCCCGGAGGTCGCGTCCTGATGAGCGTCCGCGTCGGCGTCGTCGTCTTCCCCGGCTCGAACCGCGACGTCGACGCCCTGCGCGCGCTCGAGCTGGCCGGCGCCGAACCGGTCAGCCTGTGGCACGAATCGGCCGACCTGCAGGGGGTCGCTGCGATCGTCCTGCCCGGCGGCTTCGCCTATGGCGATTACCTGCGGGCGGGCGCGATCGCGCGCTTCTCGCCGGCGATGCGCGCGGTCAGCGCGTTCGCCGCCGCCGCCGGCCTCGTCCTCGGCATCTGCAACGGTTTCCAGGTCCTCGCCGAGGCGGGGCTCGTGCCGGGCGCACTGCTGCGAAACCGTTCGCTCCGCTTCGTCTGTCGCCAGGTCACGATCGCCCCGGAGCGGCTCGACACGCCGTTCACCCGCGCGATCGGCGAGCGGCGACCGCTCCGGATGCCGGTCGCCCACGGTGAGGGCTGCTACTACGCCGACGAGGCGACGCTCGACGCCCTCGAGCGCGACGGCCAGGTCCTCTTCCGGTACGTCGACGACGACGGGAGCCCGGCGCTCGATCCCGACGACCGGGCGAACCCGAACGGCTCGCTGCGCGGGATCGCCGGGGTGATGAACGCGGCCGGCAACGTGGCCGGGCTGATGCCCCACCCGGAGACCGCGGTCGAGGCGCTCCTCGGCTCGGACGATGGGCTGCTGATCATCCGCTCGCTCGTCGAGAGCGCCGGCGAGCGACTGGCCGCCGGTCGACCGACCGCGGTGGGCGCCCGATGACGACCGCCGTGCTCCCGCTCCATCGGCAGCTCGGGATCACCGACGACGAGCTCGAGGCGATCCGGGACCGCCTGGGTCGCGAGCCGAACGACCTCGAACTCGCGATGTTCAGCGTGATGTGGAGCGAGCACTGCTCGTACAAGAGCTCGAAGCCGCTCCTGCGCACGCTGCCGACCGCCGGCGAGGGCGTCGTCGCCGGGCCGGGCGAGAACGCCGGCGTCATCTCGATCGGTGACGGGCTCGCCGTCGCGTTCAAGATCGAGTCGCACAACCATCCCTCGGCCGTCGAGCCCTACCAGGGTGCGGCGACCGGTGTCGGAGGGATCCTGCGCGACATCTTCACGATGGGCGCCCGGCCGATCGCGGTCCTCGATGCCCTCCGCTTCGGTGATCCGGGCGATCCCCGGACCCGGCACCTCGTCAACGGCGTCGTCGGCGGGGTCGGGGGCTACGGGAACTGTGTCGG
>JAJYXX010000258.1 GCA_021801545.1 Chloroflexota bacterium
GGCTGTGTGGCGCGCGCTTCGTCTCGAAGACACGCCCGAAGACGACCGCGTCGACGGCCGGCAGGACGACCTCCGGCCGCTCGGGCGTCAGGACCACCAGGAGGTCCGCGTCGGCGGGCAGGCCGGCCAGGGCGACCAGGTCGTAGGCGCGGTAGACCGACGAACGGTCGAAGACGTCGTGGGTGCCGGGGATCAAGATCGCCCGAACCTTCGCGGCGGCGAGACGACGGAGCTCGCTCGCGACGCGCTCGACCGAGCGGCGCGGCTGGGTGTTCGAGTCGAAGAGGTCGCCGGCGATGAGGAAGAGATCGACCCGCTCCTCGAGGGCGAGGTCGATCGCGGCCCGGAAGGCGGCGAACTGGCGCTCGCGCTGCGCCGCGGCCTGCTCGCCGAGGTCGGCGTGGCGGGCCCCGAGATGGACGTCGGCCGTGTGCAGCAGGCGGAGCATCGGGCGCAGGCGAACCTCCTGGTGCGGGCGCATGACAGGCGTCTCGGCCGGGCAGGATGCTGCTCTCCCGGTCCCGGGAACCGCTGCCGGGCCCCGAGCGGAGAACGGCGCAAGCGAGGAGCCCCTCGCCCTCGCTCGCCTGCCACAGCTTTGCCGTGCATTGTGACAGGTTCCCTGTCACAGCCGCCAGAGGCCAGCCGGGCTTCGTCCGGCCCCCCGGATGCGTCCGAATGGCCACTCGCCCGGCGCGGTAGCATCTGCGACATGGACGATGCCCTTCGCGCCGCCGCCCGGGCCACGCTCGAAGCCGAGCGGGATCGCCTCCGCGCCGAGCTCGCCCAGGAGATCGAGTCGCCGGGCCCGATGACGTACGGCTCCCAGGCCGCGGCGGCGACGCAGGTCTTCGAGCAGCAGCGCGACCTCGCCCTCCGCGACCGGGCCCAGCAGCACTTCGCCCAGGTCGAGGCGGCACTGGCGCGGCTCGACGATGGCCGGTTCGGGATCTGCCTCCGCTGCCGCCAGCCGATCGCCGAGGAACGGCTGGCGGCGCTGCCCTGGGCTGCCTCCTGCATCAGCTGCCAGCAGATCGTCGATCGCGAGGGCCGATGACCGTTCGAGCGACATCGGACCTCGAGCCGCTCGTCGGACTCGCCCAGATCCGCGCCGCCGCCCGGGTCCTCAGCGGCGTCGCCCTCCGGACACCGCTCGTCGCCTTCGGCGGACCGGGGCGTCGCCACCTCCTGAAGGCCGAGTCGCTCCAGCCGATCGGCGCGTTCAAAATCCGCGGCGCGTACGTGGCTGCTGCCGGCCTCGCACCGGCCGAGCGTGCCCGGGGCGTCATCACCTACTCCAGCGGCAACCACGCCCAGGGGGTGGCCCGGGCGGCCCGGCTCCTGGGCTGCCCGGCCGTCATCGTCATGCCGCGCGATGCCCCCTCGATCAAGGTCCGGCGGGTGGCCGCCGACGGCGCCGAGATCGTCTTCGTCGGACCCGCCAGCGAGGAGCGTCGCGAGGCCGCCGAGCGCCTCGCCGTCGAACGCGGCCTGACGATCATCCCGCCCTACGACGACGATCGGATCATCGCTGGCCAGGGAACCGTTGGGCTCGAGATCGCCGAGGACGTCCCCGACCTGGCGGCGGTCTTCGTGCCGATCGGAGGCGGCGGGCTCGCCAGCGGCGTCGCGGCGGCGGTCCGGGCGCTCCAGCCCGGGGCCCGGATCGTCGGTGTCGAACCCGAGCTCGCAGCCGACGCGCGCGACTCGTTCGCCAGCGGGCGGATCGTCAGCTGGCCGGCCGAGCTGGTCGGGCGCACGATCGCCGACGGCACGCGAACACAGGCGCTCGGCCGCCGGACGTTCGCCCATCTCGCCGCCCTCCTCGACGCCATCGTCACCGTCAGCGAGGAGGAGATCGTGGCCGCCGTCCGCCTCGCCGCCGAGGAGAGCCGGCTCGTCGTCGAGCCGTCGGGTGCGCTGTCGATCGCGGCCCTCCGCTACCGGGCGACCGAGGCCCGTGTCGCCGGCGCGAACGGCCCGGTCGTCGCGGTCGTCAGCGGCGGCAATGTCGATCCGGAGCGCTACCTCGGCTACCTCTCGGCGCCGCTCCCCGCCTGACCTTCGCGCGCCAGCCGCTCGGCGAGTTCGACCTCGCGAGCCCGGACCGCGCGGCCGGCGGCTCGAGTCGGAAAAGGAAGACCGCGTGACATCGAAATCGGGACCATCGTGCCAAGAATCACCCCACCCGGCTCTTGACATCGGGCAGGCGGCTCGATCCATCCGATGCGTCCCCGATGCGCACCAGCCGGCCCCTCGGGTATGATGTCCCGCGTTTCGGCCCGCGTCCCCGGCCGAACTCGTTGTTTTCCGCCCGCTGCCGTCGCCTCCGCCCGGAGAGGACGCCCGCGGGACGCCAGTCGAGGACACCGATGCCGATGCCAAGGGTCAGGCTGCCGCGCTTCGCGCCCGTCCTCGCCCTCCTGCTCACCGCCGCGTTCGTCGCCGGGTGCCAGACGCTCGACCCGCTCTACCCGCCGCAGGCCGTTACCGAGCAGGGTGTCTCGACCCGGAACCTCTACGACATCGTCTTCGCGATCGCGGTCGCGATCTTCGTCCTCGTCGAGGGGCTGATCATCTACGCGGTCGTTCGCTACCGCCGCAAGCCGACCGACACCGAGCTGCCGCCGCAGATCCACGGTAACAACCTCGTCGAACTGATCTGGACGATCATCCCCACCCTCATCGTCGCCTTCCTGTTCATCGTTTCCTGGCAGACCCTGAACACCGTCGACGGGCGGTCGAGCGACGTGAAGATCGTCCAGATCCGGGCGGTCGCGGCCCGCTTCCAGTGGACGTTCGAATACCTCTCGCCCGATGGCGGCCAGGTGCTCTACACGCAGATCGCGCCCGAGATGTACGTCCCGGCCGGTGAGACCGTCCGCCT
>JAJYXX010000214.1 GCA_021801545.1 Chloroflexota bacterium
GTTCTGCCGCTCGGGCGCCTCGACCGCGGCATCGACGTCCCGTCGTCGGCTGTACCAGCGCGGCTCGCTGCCCGGCCGGGCGAGGGCGATCGCGGCGGCGTACTCGGCGATCGCCTCACGGGCGTGGAGCAGGTTCAGGTAGCCGCGCTTGATCGCCATCTCCCCCTCCGCCTCCCGCGCGGCGCCGTGGCCGGTGGCGAGGATCGTGCAGCCGTGTTCAACCATCCGGAGCGCCCGGTCAGCCCGTTCGACCTCACCGACGAGGCCGTCCGCGAGGTCGGCCACGGCCGGCGGGTGACGGAGACCGCGCGCCTCCTCGGCGTAGCGCGCCAGGGCATCGAACGCGGCCGCGAGGTTGTCGCTGATCCCGCCCGGGGGGAGCGTGTGGCGACGGACGGCGTCGATCCGCTCGACCAGCCCGCCGAGCGAGATGTCGAGCCGCGTCGCCAGGTCTGCGATCGCCCGCCGGAAGGCCTCGGCGTCGCGCGTCTCGGCCACGACCTGGGCCGTCCGCCGGGCGACGAGGGCGAACAGGACGACCAGCGCGATGAACGCGCCGAGCGGGACGAGGACGGTCAGCTCCACCCGCTGGTCTCCTGGCCGACGCTCAGCTCCGCCCGGACCGCAGCTCGGCGAGGACCGCCGGCACGACCTCGAACAGGTCCCCGACGACGTAGAGATCGGCGAACTCGGCGAGCGGGGCGTCCGGATCGCGGTTGACGGCCACGATCGTTTCGGCGGTCTGCATCCCGACCTTATGCTGGATCGCGCCGGAGATGCCGAGTGCCACGTAGAGCGCAGGCTTCACCGTCTTACCGGTCTGGCCGATCTGGCGAGCGTACGGGATCCAGCCGGCGTCGACCGCCGCCCGCGTCGCTCCGACGACGCCTCCCAGCGCCGCGGCGAGCTCCTCCACGATCCGGAACCCCTCCGCTCCGCCGACGCCGCGGCCGCCGGCGACGATCACCTTCGCCTCTTCGATCGGGGCCGCGGCGCCTGCCTCGGCGACCCGCTCGACAACCCGGACGAGCGGCAGGGCGGGCGCTTCGCTCGCGGCGCCGGCCGATCCGGCGCCGCTGCCGACCGGTTCGACGGTTCCCGGTGCGGCGGCGGCGAGTGCGCTCACCGTGTTCGGGCGGACGGTCACGATGCCATGTTCGACGGTGAACGCTGATCTCGTCAGCAGCCGGCCGCCGAAGACGCTCATCTCGACCGTCGGGCCGTCCTCTGCCCAGGCGAGCGCGCTCGCATTCACGAGCACGCCCCAGCCGAGGCGCGCGGAGAGGATCCCGGCCAGGTCACGGCCGTCGGGCGTCGCGCCGACCAGGACGCAGCCGGGCGCCTCGCGCTCGAGCAAGGCCGCCAGGCGTGTCGCGGCGGCGGCCGACCAGGCATGCTCCCCGGCGGTCGGCTCCTCGATCGCGAGGACGCGCGGCAGGAAGCGGGCGAGCTCTCGGGCCGGGTCGTTCGGGGCCGCGGCGACGACGACCCCGGCGACGTCACGGCCGGCCGCGGCCGCGAGCTCCCGGGCGGCGGTTGCCACCTCGGTACTGATCCTGGCGAGCCCACCATCGGCGAGCTCACCGACGACCCAGATGTCACCGGCCATCAGATGAGCCTCCGTTCGGCGAGAAAGGCGACGAGCTCGTGCGCACTCTCCTGCGCTGTGCCACGGACCACCCGGGTTGCCGCCCGTGCCGCGGGCGGCCGCGCCCCGAGGACCCGCGTCGTGGCGACCGCGCCGCCGACGGTCGCCGGGTCGAGCCCGAGGTCGGCGAGCGAGCGGACGGCGATCTCCTTGGAGCGGGCGGCCATGATCCCCTTGAGCGATGGGTAACGTGGCTCACCCAGGACCTGCGTGCAGCTGACGAGGGCCGGCAAGGGTGCCTCGAGCAGGTCGTAGCCGGTCGAGCTAATCCGCCGGACGCGGACGCGGCCGGCAGACGGATCGGGTTCGATCCGGGCCGCATACGAGAGGTACGGCAGCCCGAGCAGGACGGCCACGCCAGCCGCCACGACGCCCGCCTGGCCGTCGGAGGTGTCGACACCGGCCAGCACGAGGTCGAACTCGAGCGTCCGGAGCGCCGCGGCGAGGACCCGGATCGTGGAGAGCGTGCACGAGCCGGCGAGCGCGGGATCGGTGACCAGGACGCCGCGATGGGCACCCATCGCGAGCGCCTTGCGGAGCGTCTCGGGCGCGGACGCGGGCGCCATCGCAAGGAGGGTCACCTCACCGCCGTGGGCCTCGGTCAGCTTCAGGGCGGCCTCGAGCGCGTACTCGTCATTGCCGTTGACGACCGCCGGCGCCGCCGCCCGGTCGAGACGCAGGTTCGAGTCCAGGCGTTCGGCGCCGGCGGCCGGGTCCGGCACCGGCTTGACGAGGACAACGATGCGCACTGGCAACCATCCCTTCTGTCGTTCATCCCCCCGGCGGTTCGGTCCGGCGGTTCGGTCCCGCGGTCGTCAGGACCGCGCGGGCTGAAAGCGGCGAAGCAGCGAGCGCGCCACGACGAGTCGCTGGATCTGCTGCGTCCCCTCGTAGAGCTGAGTGATCTTCGCGTCGCGCATCATCCGCTCGACGGGGAACTCCTCGAGATACCCGTAGCCGCCGAGGACCTGGACGGCGTCGGTGGTCACCCGCATCGCGGCGTCGCCCGCGACGAGTTTAGCGACTGCGGCCCATCGCCCGGCGTCGCCCGCACCGGCGTCGACCGCCGCACAGGCGGCGTACGTCAGCGCCCGTGCCGACTCCGTGGCGGCGTCCATGTCGGCGAGCAGCGCCTGGATCATCTGGAGCTCGCCGATCGGGCGCCCGAACTGCATCCGCTCGGTCGCATAGCGGGCCGCCACCTCGAGCGCGCCCTGGGCCAGCCCGACCGCCTG
>JAJYXX010000233.1 GCA_021801545.1 Chloroflexota bacterium
CCCGGCCAGGATCGCCAGGGACGGCAGGATGTCAGGGCCACGCCGGAGCAGCTGGTAGCTGGCGGCGGCGATCTCGAGGCAGAGGAACGCGCGCGCCGGTCCGCTCGCCAGCGCACGCCTGGCGTCGGCCGCGAGGTCAGCGAGGAGCGGCTGGTCGCTCAGCGTTGCGACGTCCCCGAACCCGGCCGGATCGCTCCGGCCAGGATGAAGAAGAGGCCCCAGTCGAACAGTCGTCGGTCGATGCGCATCCTGGCGCGGCCCTCCTCGCGCTGCGGGACGGACGTCCACGTACATGATGCCCCCACGGGCCGGGTGTGCGTGGGCGGGACGTCGCTCGAAACCGGGCCGGACGGCTCCGATCGGGCGGCGGCCGCGGGTCGCGCGTGCTAGCCTCGGCCCGAGGTGACCGGCCCGGAGCAGGCGCACGCCCGGCGGGTGGCCCGCGTCGCCGGATGGGTCGCCGGTTCGGGCGTCTGTGAACGAGGGAGGACGGAGACGGGCAGTGGTCAGGCAGGAGCCGCGGGCAGCCGCGCTCGCGGCGAAGTCCCGATGACCGGGCGTTCGGCGCCGGGTCGTGGCCCGTTTCGGGCGGTGATCTTCGACCTCGACGGGGTCCTCGTCGACTCGGAGATCTGGTGGGACGAGGTCCGGGCCGACTTCGCTCGCCGTCACGGGCACACCTGGACGGAGGCCGACCGGGCGGCGGTCATGGGCGCGAACTCGCGCCAGTGGTCGGAGACGATGCGGACCCGCCTCGGGCTCGGAATCGGGCCCGAGGAGATCGAGCGCGAGATCGTCGAGGGCGTCGTCGGGCGATACCGGGCGGCCGGTGCGCCGGTCATCGACGGGGCGGTCGAGGTCGTCCGGCGGTTTGCGGGCCGGTACCGGACGGCGGTCGCCTCGTCGGCCCACCGGCAGGTAATCGACGCGGCTCTCGAGGCGCTCGGTCTCAGCGATGCGTTCGACATGGTCGTCTCGTCCGACGAGGTCGCCCGCGGCAAGCCCGCGCCGGACGTCTACCTGGAGACCGCGCGCCGGCTCGGTGTCGAGCCGGCCGACTGCCTCGTCGTCGAGGACTCGCTCAACGGTGTCCTCGCCGCGAAGGCGGCCGGGACGACGGTCGTCCTCGTCCCGAACACATCGGTGCCACCGGCGCCGGGGGCGCGGGAGGCGGCCTCGGTCGTCCTGGAGCGGGTCAGCGAGCTCGACCCCGATGCGCTGGCACGCGCCGCCGGTCGACTGGCATGACCGAAGACGGACGAACGAGAGGCGCGCGAACAACATGACCGACGGTGGACGCCAGGCCGGCCGGCCGCTCGACTGCCGCCCGGCGCGCGATTCGCTCGGTCGGACGATCCGCTACTGGCTGACCGTCCTCGTCGTCCGGGTGCTCGTCCGGAGCTATCTGCGACTGCGGGTCGAGGGCCTCGAGCGTCTCCCGGCCGGCCCGGCGGTCCTGTCCTTCAGCCACCAGAACTGGGCCGACCCGTTCATTCTGATCGCGACCTTGCCGCTCCGGCCCCGCCTCTTCTTCTTCGGTCCGAAGGAGGAGGACATGAGGCGAGGCCTGCGCAACCGGCTGATCAGCTGGTCCGGGACCGCGGTGCCGTACCGGCCGGGCAAGGACGACCTGCTCGGGGCGACTCGCCGGGTGGCTGCGGTCCTGGCGTTCGATGGGCGGCTGGCGATCGCGGGGGAGGGGAGGATCCATGCCGGCGAGCGGGTGCTCCTGCCGCTCAATGAAGGCTGTGCGTACTTCGCCCTCCGCTCGGGCGTGCCGCTCGTCCCGGTCGCGATCAACGGGACCGGCTGGTTGGCGTTCGGCCGAACGGTCCGGGTGCGGATCGGTCAGCCGATCTGGCCCGAGGGTCGACCAACCCGTGAGCGCATCGCGGCGCTGACCGGCGGCCTGGCGCAGGCGCTCGGGGCGCTCGTGACCGACTTCCCGGATCGACCGCCGCCCGGCCCGCTCGGGCGCTGGCTGACCGAGCTGTTCAACGAGTGGCCGGAGGGCGTGCGGCCCGACCGCTGAGCGCAGGGGGGGTCCGGTCCAGCCGGCAGCGCCCGGCGCGTGCCGCGGCCGCGTCGGTCGCGGGACTCTGCCATACTCCGGACCGTCCACGAACGCGAGGAGGTCCAGTTGGGAGCGACGGGTCTCGCGGCCGATCCAGCCGAGTATCGGTCGCGTCTGCAGGAGCAGAGTGACGAGCAGATCGATGCCTGGGCATCCGAACTGATGCGCGACGTGGCGATCCGCCGTGGCGTCGTCAGGGTCGTCGAGGATTTCCTGCGCGCGACCCGCCTCGATGAGCCTGGATTCGAACGGGTGTTCGCAGCCGGGGGTGGACCGCCGGCGGTCGTCGGCCACGATCGGGACGGTCGGCTGATCGTGCCTGCGATCGCTCTCTACGCGCTCGTGCCCGGCCTCCGGTCCCAGGTGCTCGACGGCCGCGAGCGGCTGATCGAGTACCTCGTCGAGAACTTCGAAGAACTCGTCTACGTCTGACGCGATCGTCCCTCGCGTCGGCGGTCACGTCCGCCTCGTCCGTCTCTTCCCATCGCTCCTCGACGCCGGCCTGGGCGTTCTCGCCGTCTCGTGGCTCGCCGGAGTGGTCGTGAGCGGCACCGCCTGAGCCAGGGAACCGCGGTCGTCGGCCCGACCACGAACCTCAATCGCGGATCTCGCCGCTCCGAACGAGAGCGATCGCGTTCTCCAGCCTGAGCTTCGCGATCGTCAGGTACTTGGCCAGGTTGCCGCGGTCGACGTCGGGAATCCCGTGGATGACCTCCGGGGCGCGGAGCACCCCGACGAGCTCCTCGATCGCCTCTGCCAGGTGCTGCTTGGCCGCGACCAGGGACTCGTCGGTCAGCGGCTGCA
>JAJYXX010000090.1 GCA_021801545.1 Chloroflexota bacterium
GTCCGGGTCGCCTACGCCCAGTGCACGACGAGCGCATGCACGCGGGCCAGGGTCTGGTACCGCCAGTCGTCGACCGGCGGGGCGAGCTGGTCGAGCGCCGCGGCGCTCACCGGCACAACGACGTACGCCTACCCGACCGGCGTCGCCGCGACGAGCCGGATCCTCGTCCTCTACGACGCGGCGAGCTCATCGACCGCCAGCGCCGGGACGGCCTACCTTCGGATTCGATAGGCGGAGCGCCGGGCAGGTTCGTGCGTCCGCCGGGCAGGTTCGTGCGTCCGCCGGGCGGGTTCGTGCGTCCGCCGGGCGGGCTGTTCTGGAGCGAAGAACCAATCGCCGGTCGCGGGCCTGATCGGCACCACGGACGGTCCGCGTGACCGGTCGTTCGGGCGGTTTGTCCTTCCCGGCAGAACACCCGGTGCCAGGCTCGGGCGGCTCGGGCGGTTTGTCCTGCTGGCCAGAACGCCCGGCGCCGGACCCGGGCCATCGCGCCGGTTTGTCCCTCCCGGCAGAACGCCCGGCGCCCGACCTGCAGGGCGCAGGCCCGAACGAGCGGCGGCGCACCATCTCCTCGCGCCGGCTGTTCCCTGCAGGGCACTGTTCCCTGCGGGGCCGTTGACTCTTGTACGCCGGTGGGTTTACAAATGTCCGCGTGAAGGCTGACATCGCGCTGTTCGGCGAATCGGAGGTCCGTCGCCAGATCCTGCAGCGGTTCTTCGCTCGGCCCGGGGTCGTGCGCCACGTACGCGAGCTTGCCCGCGAGCTCAACCGCTCAGCGACGATTGCCGGCCAGGAACTGAACCGGCTGGAGCAGACGGGCATTCTCACCTCCGAGCGGATCGGCCGGGCGCGACGCTACCGGGTCGACGACCGCTCACCGATTGCCGCCGAGATCCGGACACTGGTGCAGAAGACGATCGGCGTCGAGGCCCGCTTGCGGGACGCGCTCTCCGACGTGCCGGGCATCGAGGAGGCATTCATGTACGGGTCGTATGCCCGAGGCGACGAGCGCGCGACGAGCGATCTGGACCTCTTCGTCATCGGCTCGGTCGATCAGGGGCTGCTCTCCGAACGACTGGCCGACGTCGAGCGCGACCTCGGCCGCGACGTGAACGTCGCGACGTACGAGCGAGCGGAGCTCGAGCGGCTCCGGAAAGACCACGATCTGTTCATCGAGACGGTGCTCGAGGGGCCGCGCGTGCCGCTGACGCTTCGACCGGAGGCCACCTGATCGATGCCCGATCCCACGCTCAGCGAGCTTGCCGCCAGCGGTCTGCTCCAGTCGAAACCAGCAGCTACGCGAATTCGCCGGCGGGACCCTGGCTGCTCGACGCGCTCGAGCAGCAGCTCACGTCCCTGGGCCACACCAGCACGTCGGCCGTCGTGACCTGCGTCGTCGGGTGACTCGCGCGGACTGCGTTCGGCCGCCCATCACTTCGCGACCAGCTCCACCGTGATCGAGCTGCCGTCGTCCGCGGTGAGCGCGACAGACACGCGCTTGCCCTTCGCGTCTGCCGGCAGAGCCGAGACGATGCGACGGCCGACCATCGCCTCGACGAGTTCGTGCCTGGCGATCTCGCGCCAGGTGAAGAAGCGCGCCAACTGCCGCTGGAGGACACCGAGGTAATCGGCCGACAGGCCCATCAGGCGGTCTGCTCGGACCATTCGCCGTGAAACGGTCGACAGCCCGCGCAGGTCGGCGAACGCCCGCGGCCACGGCATGCACGGCAGGATCGGGTCGATCGCCGACAGGTCGGCCAGCGCCGGGAGGTACAGCGAGGCGACCGGGACGTTCGCGGCGATCGCCTCCCAGCTGGCCCTCCCGGCAGTCTCGCCCTCGCCGAGCTGAACACGAGCCTCCGGCACGATCGGAGCGACCGCCAGCCGGCAGTCCCAGTGCCCCTCGTCGGCGCCCAGGTTCTTCTGGCGATCGAGCTCGCAGGAGTGGGTCACGACGAGCGCAAAGACCGTGTCGAGCGCCACTTCCCGCCCATTCGCCAGCGCCAACGTGGCCGGGGTCGGATAGGCCGGGATGTGCCCGATCGGATCGTAGGCGTCGCCGGGCGGGATCTCGCCGGTCTCGCGGGTCCGCGTCAGGGTGAGGAAGGCGATGTCGCCCGACGAGAGGTCATCGTCTTCGGCAACCGCCCGGTAAACCTCAGCCCCGACCGGCACCGATCACCTCGGTCCCTGCGAAGAAGTCGGCCGGTTCCACGTGCGCGAGCGAGTCATCAATGCTCTCGACCGGCGAGGGGTACGGAACCGGTGCGACCCCACCCGCCCACATCACATCACGGATCGCCCGCGCGAGTCGCTCTGACCGGGACACGGCGGGATCCCCTGGATGACTCTGTCCAGGCTCGACGAGTGCCGACACGGGAACTTCCAGGGCGGCTGCGATCCGGCGGATCGTTCCGATCGAGACCCGATCGATCGGCGTCTCGCCGGTCGCGATCTGGCGGATCGTCCGCGCCTGAAGGCCGCTGCGTCGCGCGACCGAGGTGTATGTCTGCCCGTGTCGCTTGATGGCGCTCGCCAGTTGCGTGTTCACGTCCTCGTCCTACCTGCGCTCTAGCGCAGTATGAATGGCGCTTGAACGCACGTCAATGGGCGCCCTTGATCGCTGTGGGCGCCCTTGCTCGCACGCTCCGACGGGCGGAGGGGACCGCGACCAACCGGCGCTGGCGCTTCCCCGAGCGAGGCAACCCGGGTGCTGCTTGTGGAACAAACGCAGGTCAGCGCAGGATCTTGAGGCCGCGGAAGGACGGAGCATCTGTGCGGACGCTCGGGTCGGCCAGTCGCCGACCGTTCACCCGTCGCGGATGTTCGCCGCTGGTCGCCGAGCCATCGTCTCTGGGTCGACGAG
>JAJYXX010000266.1 GCA_021801545.1 Chloroflexota bacterium
GTTCGCGATCGCGGCGACGCCGGTGGCGCTCGTCCTCGCCTGGGCGCTGTGCCGCCACCCGGCCGCGATCGTCGTCCTCGTGGTGGCGATCGTCGTCGGCTCCGGGCCACCCTGCCGGCTCCGGGCCCCACCCTGCCGGCTCCTGCCCGCCCGCCTGCCCGCCCTGGTCGGATCCTTGCACCGGCCGTCGGAATCCCGACCGGGCTTGCGCACGGTGTAAGTAACCGACACGGCAAGCGCTCCGACGGTCGAGTTCTTGCACCTGGGTGAGGATCGGCGCCCTCTCGTGCCGATCCGGGCCAGGAACTTGCACCAGGTGCCGGGAGACCGACCGCGCTCGGCCCTCGGAGCCGGTTGGTCGGTTCGTTATGTGCGTGGGGTGCAAGCCGGGGGTCGGACGGACGGGGGTGGGCGGCCGGAGCAGGCCGGGCGAACCCTGGGGGCCCGTCAGCGACCGCGAAGCCGCTGCAGAACCCCCCCGATCGTGAACGGGCGCCCGGCGGGCGATGACTCGGGGCCGAGCGGGCGGGAGGACCCCATCGACTCGCCATCGGGTGAGCTCGCCAGCGGCGGAACATAGGCGCCGGGCGTGGTCCCCACGGGCCGGATCACAGCCTGGGTCGCGGCGATCGAGGCCGACGCCGGCGGCGCGGCCAGCGTCAGCGGCGCGGCCGGGGTCGGCGGCGCGCCGGGCGTTCGCCCCAGCCATGCCTGCCCGTTCCGGCTCAGGAGCGCCTCCATGAGCGCCCGCTCCTCGGGGGTCTGCTCCGCCAGCAGCGGCAGCTCGTCGGGGTCGATCGGTCGGGGCGTCGCCTGGACGGGGGCCGGCGGGCGGGCGTAGGCCGGAGCTCCGCGGAGCTTCGGAAACGCGACGTGCTGCTCGTCGATCGACACGGTCCGACCTCTGGCGACGCGCGGCCGGCTCGATACCGCCCCGACCGCACCGAATGATAGCGAGCCAAGGGTACCGCGGAATGGTACGAAAGGGCTACCCGCTCAACGACCCCCGCGAGCGCGAGGTGGCGCCCGCGTGCAACGCCAGCCACGAACGGACGCCGGTCAGACGAGGAGCGGCTTGAGCACCTGCGAGACGAGGATGAGGACGAGGTAGGCGATCGGGGCCGCGGCGAAGAAGCCGAGCGCCGCGCTCCAGGCGGTCCGCGTCCGAGGCCCGCCCGAGCCGGTCGGCTGGGGGACGATGAGGTAGGTCACGACCGTCCCGACGCCGACGACGAGGACGAGGACGAGCGTGACCACCAGCGTCCGGAGGTCGCCGCCGGGCAGGTCCGCCCCCCGCGTCAGCGCCACATCGTAGAAGAGGTAGCCGAGGCCGAGCACGAGGGCGACGACGAGGCTGCTCGCGACGGCCCGCACGACCGGGCGGGGCGGGTTCCGGTACCTGCGCCAGAGGATCTCGAGCCAGGAGCGCTCCCGGACCTGTCGCCCCGACCCGCCGCTCACCCGGCGCCCTGGCCGAAGAGCGGGAGTGCCCGGCGCGGCGGCAGCGTCTCGGGCGTGTGGGCTGCGAGCTCGGCGACCGCGGCACAGAACCGCTCGATCTCCTCGTCGGTGTTGAAGAAGCCGACGCTGATCCGGAGCGCGTTCACCGGCGGCAGTGTCCGGGCGATCGCGAAGACCCGCCGGCCGAGCTCGTCGAGCGCCTGGTCGGGGGTCCAGCCGGCGATCCGGAACGACACGAGCGTCGCCATCTGGTGACGCGGCGTCAGCAGCTCGACGCCCGGGATCGCGGCCAGGAGATCGGCGGCCCGCCGGGCGAGCGTGGCCGCCCGCCTGTACGCCCAGTCGAGCCCGACGTACATCGAGAGCCAGCCGCAGCTGCGGGCGAGCCCGACGACCGACGGGCGATGGTAGTTCGTCGCCTCGAACCGGCGCGCCGACGGCCAGGGCACGCCGGTCCCGCGCCCATCCGCCGTCTCGAAGCTGAAGTAGCCGGCGAACGTCTGGTGAACTCGCTCGAGGGCCTCGGGGCGGACCCAGAGCGCGCCCATCCCCTCCGGCCCGAGGAGCCACTTCTGACCGGGGACGGCGTAGACATCCGCCCCGAGCGCGCCCGGATCGACCGGAATCGCGCCGGCTGACTGCGCCCCGTCGACGACGACGAGCGCCCCGCGGGCGTGGGCCAGCTCGGTGATCCGGGCGACCGGCAGCACGGCACCCGTGGACCAGGCGACGTGCGAGATCGACACGAGCCGCGTGCCGGGCGTGATCGCCGCCTCGAAGGCGGCGAGCGTCTGCTCGTCGTCGCCACCGTCGTCGAGGTCGACGATCGCGAGGTCAACCCCGAACCGGTCGCGCGCCGCGTAGAGCGGCCCGAGACCGCCCGGGTGCTCGAGCGAGCTCGTCACCGCCCGATCGCCGGGTCGCCAGTCGACACCCCAGCTGCCGATGCTCATCCCGTCGGTCGTCGAGTGCGTGAGCGCCACCGTGTCGATGTCGGAGGTCAGGATCGCGGCGACCGCGGCCCGAGCCTCGGCCATCCGCTCGAATGTCTCGGGGAAGAGCGAGACGTGGGCGCGCCCGGTCGCGAGCTCCCACTCGGCCACCTCGGCCATCGCCGCGGCAGTCTCACGCGGCAGCGGCCCGGCCGTACCGGTGTTCAGGTAGATCCCGGCGCCCGTCGCCGGCAGTGCGGCACGAACCGCGGCGACCTTCTCGTCGTCGGGCAGAAAGGGGTTGACCATGGGTCCGTATGATAGAGCCCATGGTGAAGGCGTTTTCCCGCCCGGAGCTCCTCGTCTCGAGCGAGTGGCTGGCCGAGCATCTGCAGCGCCCGGAGATCCGGGTGGTCGATGTGCGCTGGCGCCCCGACGGCAGCGGGCGCTCGCTCCACCAGGTCGGCCACA
>JAJYXX010000408.1 GCA_021801545.1 Chloroflexota bacterium
GGCCCAAGGGAGACCGGCCGCGTGGCGACCAGGGCGAGGACCGCCCCGAGGGCCAGCTCCCAGGCGCGACTCGGGAGCGAGAAGAAGGCCCACGGCTCGGCCGTCGAGGTCAGAACGATCGAGAGGACGAGCGAACTGGCCCCGACGATCACGACCGCGGCCGCGATCCGGCGCATCGAGCCGATCCGCCGCATCGAGCCGATCCGCCGCAGCGAGCCGCGCCCACCCCGGGCGACGACGAGCAGGAGGGCCGGCCAGAACAGGTAGAACTGCTCCTCCACCCCGAGCGACCAGAAATGGAGCAGCGGCGACGGGTCGAGCTCGGCCTGGAGGTAGTCGGTGGCCTGGAACGCGAAACGCAGGTTCGAGGCGTAGAGCGCTGCGGCTGCCCCGTCGCGGGCGATCTCCGGAACGCGCAGCGGCGGCAGGAAGACGGCCGATGCGACGACCGTCACGACGATCACGAGAGCGGCCGCCGGAAGCAATCGCCGGGCGCGACGCGCGTAGAACGCGACGAGCGACACCGTTCTCGTCTCGTCCAGCTCCCGAACGATCAGCCCGGTGATCAGGAACCCGGACAGGACGAAGAAGACGTCGACCCCGACGTAGCCACCGCCGAATCCGGGCACTCCCGCGTGGTAGAGCAGGACGAGCAGGACCGCTACTGCCCGCAACCCTTCAAGATCGGGGCGGAAACGAGGGCCCGCTGGCCGGAGGGCAGCTCGAACCGCCTCGTCCGGCTGATCGAGGTCAATCACCGGTCGGATTGTGCCCCCTTTCGGCGGAGGCTGCGCTCGTCCGACGGAGGCGGCGCTCGTCCCAGCCAACGGGCGCGGACCGCAGTCCCCGATCGGACGGGCGACGGCCGGGCTGTCGGGCACGAACGCGGGCGGCGCCGGGTCCGATCCGGCTGTCGATGGCGGCCTGCGCGGTATCATCGCAGTCCGCGCGCCCGTAGCTCAGTGGATAGAGCAACTGACTTCGGATCAGTAGGTCGGGGGTTCGAATCCCTCCGGGCGCGCCAACCCCTGTGTTATCTGCGTGGGAATCTCCGAGGTCGGGCCGTGCTCGACCCGAGCGTGAGACGCTCCCGCGGATTCCCAGCCAGATAACACAGGGGGGCGCGCCACCCCCTGTGTTATCTGCCTGGGAATAGGGCCGCCCACTCGGTTCACCGCGCTGGTGGGGACTCCGTCCCCGTGCCTCCCTCCCGATCGGCGGAGTGTGCGCAGCGCTGCCCTGAATGGATAGCCCTGATGTCGGCGACCGGGCGCGGAACGCGTCGTGCCCCCCTGTGGCATCGTTCGGGCTCGACGTGGAGAACCCCTCGATGACCGACCCGGACCGCCTGCTCGACGGCCTGAACGAGGCCCAGCGAGCGGCCGTCCGGGCGACGACGGGCCCGGTCGCGATCCTGGCCGGGGCGGGCACGGGCAAGACGCGCGTGATCAGCCATCGCGTCGCCTATGCGGTGGCCGTCGGCGTCGTCCGTCCGTCGGAGGTCCTCGTCGTCACGTTCACCGAGAAGGCCGCCAGCGAGATGGTCGCCCGCCTCGCCGGTCTCGGGCTCGGCGGGGTGACCGCGCGGACGTTCCACTCGCACGCCCTGAACGTCCTGCGCCACTACTGGCCGGCCCACCACGACGGCGCTCCGTTCCCCGCCATCCTCGAGTCGAAGATCCCGCTCGTCGCCCCGCTCGCGAAGACGCTCCCGGGTGGCTATCGCTTCACCCCCGCCAAGGACCTGGCCGACGAGATCGAGTGGGCGAAGAGCCGGCGGATCGCCCCGGGGCGCTACCTCGAAGAAGCGACCGAGCGCGACCCCCCGATCCCGGCCGAGCTGTTCGCCCGGCTCTACGCCGGCTACGAGCGGGCGAAGGCGCGGGCCGGGCGCCTCGACTTCGAGGACCTGCTCGTCGAAACCGTCGGTCTCCTGGAGACCGACGAGACGGCTGCGGCGGCGGTTCGATCCCGGAAGCGCTGGTTCAGCGTCGACGAATACCAGGACACGAACCCGCTCCAGGAACGGCTCCTCGAACTCTGGATCGGCAAGTCGCCCGACCTGTGCGTCGTCGGTGACGAGGACCAGACGATCTACTCGTTCACCGGCGCGACACACGACTACCTCGTCCGATTCGCCGACCGCCACCCGGGGGCGCGGGTGATCCGGCTGACCGAGAACTACCGGAGCACGCCGGAGATCCTCGGACTCGCCAACCGCCTGATCGCCGCCACCGGCCGATCGAAGGCCCTGCGGGCGACCCGACCGTCCGGCCCGGCACCGAGCATCACCCCGTACGCCGACGACGAGGCCGAGCTGCGCGGGGTCGTGGCGGGCATCCGGCGGGCGCTCGCCGAGAGGGTCGCCGCGTCGGAGATCGCGGTCCTCGTCCGGATGAACGCCCAGCTGCCGCCGTTCGAGGAGGCGCTCACCCGGGCCGGGATCCCATACCAGGCCGGTGGCGTCCGCTTCTTCGGGCGCCGCGACGTCCAGCTGGCGATCGAGGCGCTCGGCCGGCCGAAGCTGACCGGGACCGGGGGATCGCTGGCCGACGAGGTCCGGGAGCGATGGTCCGAGCGCCTCGGCTACGAGCCGTCGGGGGAGGTGGTCGGGCGCGAGGCCCAGGAGCGCCAGGCGGCGCTCGACACGCTCCTCGAGATCCTTGCCGCGCTCCTCCGGGTGACCCCGGGCGCGTCGGTCGAGGACTACCTCGCCGAGCTTGCCGACCGCCAGGCGCGCGAACGCGACGGGTCCTCCGGCGGCGTCGTCCTCCTGACGCTTCATCGGGCGAAAGGTCTCGAATGGGACGCCGTCTTCCTGCCGGCCCTCGAGGAGGGCGTGCTGCCGATCCGCC
>JAJYXX010000358.1 GCA_021801545.1 Chloroflexota bacterium
CTGCCGGTGGCCGCCTCGATCGTGGCGCTCGGCACCGTCGGTCACCGGCTTCGCCTCGGCGTCGGCCCGACCGTGTCGCTGTTCGGCTTCGAGGTGCGCCTGGCCTTCGATCTGGGTCTCGCCCTGGTCGTCTCGCTCGCCGTCGCGCTCGCCCAGCGGGCGCTCCTGCGGGCGCTCGCGGCGCGCACGTCCCGGGCGCGCCCGGGAGTTTGATTCGTCCGGACGGCCGCGCGGGCTGAGGGTCGGCGACGTCGTCCAAGGGCCATCCCACCGACACCGCCCGACCGGTGGATCCGGCCCCGCGTCGCCCGCCTGGCGCTCCGGCCCCGGATCCGGCCCCGCGTCGCCCGCCTGGCGCATCCGGCCCCGCTCGGCACCGCTCCCGCCCCGAACTGGCTGTTTCCGTCGCCAGGCGAAGGTTTTCCGCTCGAGCTTTCGCCGGGCGAACGATCCGTGCGCCGCGCGTCTCGTCGCTGCCGGATTCGTTCCTATCGCGACGGGTTCCAGCACCTGATCAGTAGCAGGAGGCCAAAGCCGTCGCCCGGCGAAGAGGATCAGCGGAATCGGGGCTGGTGTGACCCCATGGGACGACCATTCGTTCGTGGCACGAAAGGTCGGCCCGCGACCGCTGCCGCGCGCGGACGACCGGGTGGCCAGGGGCGCGATGCCCAGTCGCAGGATCGCCAGAGCCGGTGTGATCACCGGCCAGCGGTCACAGCCGCGGGGATCGCCGAAGCCGGCCTGATCACGACCGCCGGTCAGAGCAGCACGATCGCGCTGCCGCCCGGCGCCGCTCCTGCGGCGAGGAGCTCGAGGGCCCGCCGTCCGGGCACGGGGAACTGCTCGGCGAGAGCATCGGCGTCCGCACGGACGAGGTCGCGATTGTGGCGTGAGTCGAGAAGTACCAGGAGGACCGCGTCCACGCCACCGTCGCGCTGCTTGAGGGCAAGGCGCCGCTTGATTGCCTGCAGATCCCGGGGTCGCGTCTCCGCCTCGAGGCCGATCCGCCAGCTGCTGCCGGTGACCGTGGCGTCCCAGGCCCGAAGGTCGCCGGACAGCGGGAGCGGTACCTCCGTGGCCCAGCGGAGCGACCTGTGCATCCGGCTCCGGGCGCGTTCGAGAAGCGCTGCGTGCGCGGCATCGCGGATTGGCGACCCGGCCGGGTAGGCGCGGGCGGACAGGCGCAGGCCCACGGCCGCCAGGAGGAGCGACGCCTGGCGGATCGTGAGGTCACGAGCGAGGCCGCGCTCGATGCGGCTGACCCACGTCCCGGAAAGCCCCGCAGCCTGTCCGAGCGACACCTGGCTGACGCCCCGATCACGGCGCGCCTCGCGGATCTCCCGGCACAGGTCAGCCATCACTGTACGGGCGGTGTCGGCGCCGAGGTCAGCGGCGGTTCTCCGGGTGCTCACCGCGGCATTTTGGTTCGCCCCGCTTCACCGCCACTTGCCGGCGGGCCAAGGGTCACTCGCCCGGTCCGCCTCGGAGGGTGGGCCCAGTCGGGCTCGCGTGGACGCCTGCTCGCGATTTCGAACCCACCCGAACCGGGCTCTCCACCTGGATTTCGGCCCCCCGTCCCGAACGATCAGGGCGTGACCTGGACCCCGAGGTAGGCGGCGATTCTCTGGGCGAGGACCGGCAGCTCGGCCGAGATCTCGGCGATCCGCGACTCGTCGGCCCCGGCCGGGTTGGTCATCATCGTCTCGTACAGGCTCACGAGCTCGTCCTCGTCGGCCAGGAGCTTGTCCATGTCGGCCTTGATCGGGGCCGGCCAGTCGATCGTCCGGAGCTCGGCGATCGCCTTCCTGGTCGCGTCCGCGTACTCCTTGTAGGTAGCGGCGATCGCCTCTGGCGTCGTCGCGCTGGTCATGCTCGTGGCCAACTTCGAGGCCGCGGCCTGCAGATCGGCCTGGATCTGGGCGTACTTCGAGCCGAACGCCGAGGTGTCGATCGAGGGTTCGGGCGTCGTGGCCGCCGAAGCGGCCGGCGGGGCCTCGGTTGGGGCGGTAACGGGCTCGGAGGCCGACAGGCTCTCGCTGGCGGTACCGCCGGCCGACGACGGAGCCGGGCTCGAACCTGACGAACAGGCGGCGATGGCGATGGCCACCAGAAGAGCGGCCGGCAGGAGACGGTGCATCGGGTCACCTCATCGACGATCCCTCGATCGAGGGCTGGTCCCGATGATACGTGCCCGCGCGCCGCCCGGGCGGTCGCCTACGCGGGCTCTCCAGGTTCCGGCCCGCTCGCCACCGGCAGTCCAGACCGACTCCAGTCGCTAAACGAGCCGGGGTAGAGGAGCGGATCGGGCAGGCCGGCGAGCCGCATCGCGAGCGCGTTGTGGCAGGCGTTCGTTCCGCTCCCGCAGGAGGTGACGACGATGCGCTCGGCCTCGCCGCCGCGGTCACGCTCGCTGCCGCGCCCGGCGATGCCTCCAACCCCAAGGCCGAGCTCCTGGAACCGCTCGGCCAGCTCGGACGGACGGCGGAACCGACCGTCCGAGCCGAGGTTGTCGGTGAACGGCGCGCTGAGCGCGGTCGGGATGTGCCCGGCCGCCGGATCGATCGGTTCGATCTCGCCCCGGTAGCGCTCCGGCGCCCGAGCGTCGAGCAGCGTCACCCGGCCGAGACGCCGGCGTAGTTCGTCGCGCTCGATCACCCGGCTCCAGCGCCCCCGCAGATGGAGGCTCGCCGGCGGCCAGGCCGGTGCTTCGGTCGTGAGCGGTCCCCCGATCGCCGTCCACGCCGCGAGCCCGCCGTCGAGCACCCCGACTCGCCGATGGCCGAGGTTGTCGAGCATCCACCAGAGACGCGCCGCGACCCCGCCCCCGGCATCGTCGTAGGCAACGACGAG
>JAJYXX010000306.1 GCA_021801545.1 Chloroflexota bacterium
GCCAGGTTCTCACCGCCGAAGATCTCCGAGACCGAGGTGTCCTCGAAGACCGCGTCGATGGCGTCGGCGATCACCTTGGCCACCGACAGCACCTCGAGCTTCTCGAACACGCGGTCCTCGGGGATCGGAAGCGTGTCGGTCACCACCACCCTCGAGACGGGCGCAGACTTCAGGCGGTCTGCCGCGGGGTCGGAAAGGACGCCGTGGGTAGCCATCGCCCAGATGTCGGAGGCGCCGGCGTCCGCGAGCAGCTCGGCGGCGGCCGCGACCGTGCCTGCGGTGTCGATCATGTCGTCGATGATCACGCATCGACGGCCGGCGACGTCGCCGACGACGTGGCGCGCCTCGACCTGGTTGGCCGTGCCCCTCGGGCGCGTCTTGTGCACGAGGGCGAGGTCCGTCCCGAGATGCTGGCTGTAGCGCTCGGCGACCTTCACGCGGCCAGCGTCGGGCGCCACGACGACGATGTCCCCCGAGCAGTCGGAGATCCGCTCGCGCAGGTAGGCCTCGAGGACCGGCGTCGCCGTCAAGTGGTCGAAGGGAACGTCGAAGAATCCCTGGATCTGGCCCGAGTGGAGGTCGACGCTCACCACGCGGTCCGCCCCGGCGGTGGACAGCATGTCCGCCACGAGCTTGGACGTGATGGGCTCCCTTCCCGTCGACTTCCGATCCTGCCGGGAGTAGCCGTAATAGGGGCACACGGCGGTGATCCGCTTCGCCGACGCCCGCTTCGCGGCATCGATCATGATCAGCTGCTCCATGAGGGAGTCGTTGACCGGCCCGCAGTGCGTCTGCACGATGAAGACGTCGCAACCGCGCACCGACGAGTCGTAGCGGCAGTGGATCTCCCCGTTCGCGAACTCCCGGAGGTTCGCCTCGCTCAACTCGACGCCGAGGTGGGCCGCGATCTGCTGCGCGAGGGCCGGGTGCGAGCGGCCCGAGACGAGGACGAGCCGGCGCCGCGGAATGAACTCCACGCCGGTGACGCTACCTCTTCGCATCGAAGGGCGCGGCCGGGTCTTCCACGGCATGGACATGAACGGTCGATCGGGCCTACCAGGTCGGCTCGTCGGAACCGAAGGTGCCGGCCGGGCCGGCGTGCAGCCGTCCCGCGTCCCCACCGAGGCTCGTGAACGGCGGGACCGTGTCGCCGGGCGCGACCTCGGCTCCCGGCCCGAGCGTCGCAAAGGGGCCGACCCGGGCGCCGGGACCGATCACGGCGCCGATGCAGACGCTGTTGCGGACCTCTGCCCGCTCGCCGACCTGCGTGTCGACCAGCGTGGACTCGGGACCGATCTCGGCGGCTTCGCCGACCGTGCACTCGCCACGAAGGATCACGCCCGGCAGCAACGACACGTCGGTCGAGAGCTGGACGTCGGCGTCGACATAGGTGCGCTCGGGATCCCACATCGTCACGCCGCGGCGCATCCAGCGCTCGTTGATGCGATCGCGCAGCTCCGCCTCTGCAGCAGCGAGCTGTGCACGGTCGTTGACGCCTGCAGCCTCCATCGGGTCTGCGACGACGAGCGCCTCCACGCCGTAGCCGGCGTCGGACAGCACCTCGATGACGTCCGACAAGTAGTACTCGCCCTGCTCGTTGGCGGGCCTGAGCCGCCGGAGCGAGGGGGCGAGGACGCTCCGCCGGAAGCAGTAGATCGACGTGTTGATCTCGGTGATCGTCTTCTCCTCGCTGCTCGCGTCCCGGTCCTCGACGACGCGCACGACCGTGCCGTCCTTCCCGCGCACGATGCGGCCGTAGCCGCCGGCCTCGTCGACATCGGCCGTCAGCAGGGTGGCGCCTGCGTGCCGCTCGCGGTGATGACGGACCAGCGCGGCGAGCGTCGGGGGACGGACGAGCGGCGTGTCGCCCGGCAGGACGACCACGTCCCCCTCCTGGTCGTCGGCGGATGTCGCGTCGTCGAGCAACCCGGTCAGACCGACGGCGGCGGCGTCGCCGGTTCCGAGCTGCTCGTGCTGGGTGACGAGCTCGAGGGAGAAGTTCTTCGGCGCATGGTCGACGAGCGTACGACCGACCCACTCCGCGCCATGGCCGACCACCACCACGGCGCGGTCGATGTCGAGCTCCGCCAGCGCGTCGAGCACGTGGAGGACCATCGGCCGACCGCAGAGCCGGTGGAGCGGCTTCGGTCGCTGCGATCGCATGCGGGAGCCTTCTCCTGCTGCGAGCACGATGGCGGAAAGGGGGCCGAAGCTCATGCCGTCCAATCTTGCCCCGATGGGCGTCCGCGAACACGCACCGTCGTCCGAGCGAGAGAAGCGCGGGGCGCCCTTGGTTGCGGTGGCACTCGGGCGGCGGGGCGCCCGCTCGAGCCCCGGCACCCTCGTCCGGGTGGTGGTCGGCGCCGGAGCGGGACAGTGGCACGAGCGGGACAGTGGCACGAGCGGGACAGCGGCACGAGCGGGACAGCGGCACGAGCGGACCAGTGGCACGAGCGGCCCAAGCGCCGGCGGCTGCGATCGCGCGCGACGCGTTCCGGGGGGAGGGCTCGAACCTCCAACATCCGGCTCCAAAGGCCGACGTTCTGCCGATTGAACTACCCCGGAGACGGGGTCCATTCAACCAGGTCGAGCGAGCGCAGACTTCCCGCTAAGAAGTTCCGAAGATCGAACGACGAAGGAGATCGGCAGGCCCGCTGCAACGGTAATGTCGCAAGGGCACGCAGATTGCGGCCCATGGCGCCGAGTCCGAGCCGTCGTCGCGGGAAAGGAGACGGCGAAGGTGCGGATCCTCGTGGTCGACGACGACCCCGGTGTGCGGACCGCGCTCGACCGCGCGCTCCGGCTCGACGGCTACGAGGTCACGACCGTCGCGGACGGCGAGGCGGC
>JAJYXX010000430.1 GCA_021801545.1 Chloroflexota bacterium
CTCGGATACCTCGTCGGCGAAGCACCAGGCGAGGGCGACCGAGGCGTCCACGACGAACACTACCGGCGGCCCTCGTCGATGAGCTCGCGCAGTGACAGCCCATCAAGTGGGTGGGCCCGGCGGAAGATACGCAGACCGGCGATCGCCTCGTGCGCGGTCAGCGTCGGGCGCGTCGAGGCAGGCGCGAGCACCGCGATCGCGACGCCGTGCTTCGTGATCGTGATGACCTCCCCGTTGGCCACCTCGTCGAGCAGCCGGGGAAGGTGGGTCTTCGCTTCGTAGGCACCGATCCGCCGCATGACTCCTCCATCTGGTCTGAGACCAGTCTATATGTGGGTGGCGGCGAGGGCAACAGGTGGGGTAGGCGGCAGCGCCGATAGGGTGACCCCGCGCGCGGGCGACGTTCAGATGCCTATCGCTGTCGAGCCCGGTGCGCGACCGAGATCCGCCGGACGCATCGCTCGAAGGGCACTGTCGGCGCGTGGTGGGCGTGCTTCAAAGACGGCGTGGGTCGTGCGTGTGCCGTCGGCCGTGAGCGAGCCGATCACGCGGTTGGCGAGCGGGACCGCGATGGCGCCGAAGCGGGGCGATGACGACGCTCGCTCTCCCGGCGAGTGACGAGCTATACTAGACAAGGTCCAATATGCGAAGTACAGGAGATTTACGATGACACAAGCTCTGCAGACACCTCCGACATCCGTCGCAGCCGTCGCGCTTCAGGACACGCTCGTTGAGCTGATCGACCTCAGCCTTCAGGCGAAGCAGGCTCACTGGAACGTGGTCGGCCCGAACTTCAAGCCGCTCCACGAGCTGCTCGACGAGTTCACCGCCGAGTACCGCGCCTGGTACGACGACGTCGCCGAGCGGCTGGCGGCGATCGGCGTGGCACCCGACGGTCGGGCCTCGACGGTCGGCGCGAACACCCCGCTCGCCCAGCTGCCCGAGGGCCAGCTCGAAGACCGGGCCCTCGTGGCGCTCGTCGAGGAGCGCGTCACGAGCGTTGCCGGCCGGGTGCGGGAGCGCATGGAGCGGCTCGGCGAGCACGATCTCGTCAGCCAGGATCTCCTGATCAGGATCGGCGGCGGCCTCGAGAAGCAGGTCTGGATGCTGCGCGCGCAGCGGCCGTGAGCGATCCGGCTCTCCGGCTTCGCGGGGCGGGGTTACGGGTCACCCGGTCCCGCCGCGCGATCCTCGGCCTCCTCGACGAACTCGGCGGGCATCACTCGGCGGACGAGCTCGTCGAGGCGTTCCGGTCGCGCGGCAGCCCGATCCCGAGGGCGACCGTCTACCACGTCCTCGAGACCCTCGAGCGGGCGGGGCTCGTGCTCGTCGCCGACGCAGGCCCCGGCCCCACGCTCTACGAGGCGGCCGGGGACTGGCACCACCACCTCGTCTGCCGGAGCTGCGGCCGGATCGTCGACGTGCCGTGTCTGGCGGAAACGAAACCCTGCCTCACTCCGATCCTGCCGGGGGTCGTCGTCGAGGAGGCCCAGATCATCTTCCGAGGCCTGTGCGCGGCCTGTGCAATGGAGCGAGCGGGAGCCAAGCTGGGGCCTCGTCCGGCCGAGCCCGATCAGCTGCCGGATGAGCAAACCCTCGGACGCCGGTCGACCCGAGGCCGCGTCGCCACGCACGATCCAGCTCGTGACACGTGATCATACCCGCTACGAGGAGCCATGCCATGCATAGATCGTTCGCCGCGGACCCGAGGTGGACCGCCTGGCGTGACCGTTACGAGCGCCTTGATCGTGCGATCACAAACCGGCTCGCCCGAGCCGGGGTCGTCGTTCTCCGGCTCGGACTGGGGCTCGTGTTTCTCTGGTTCGGCGTCCTCAAGTTCATTCCCGGTCTGAGCCCGGCGCAGGACCTGGCCACGCGCACGATCGAGCAGCTGACACTCGGCGCCGTCGGGCCCGGTGTCTCGCTGCCGGTCCTCGCCGCGTGGGAGAGCCTCATCGGGCTTGGGCTCATCAGCGGTCGGTTCCTCCGGGGCACGCTCTTCCTGCTCGCCGTCCAGATGCTCGGCGCGGCGACGCCGCTCCTGCTCTTCCCGGCCGAGACGTTCACGCGGTTCCCGTACGCGCCGACCCTCGAGGGCCAGTACATCATCAAGAACGTCGTCCTCGTCGGGGCCGCCATGGTCATCGGCGCGACGGTGCGGGGTGGGGCGCGACGGTGCGGGGTGGCGTGATCGTGCCTCATCGTGACGCGCGGGCGGCGGAGAGCGAGGTCTCGCGGCCTGTGGCCGGGTAGGCTGGCCTCGTTGCGAGCCCTCCGGCGTGGTGGGCGAGGTCCGCGTGCGGGTCCCGTCCGTCGTGGCCGCACGGGTCGGCATGGATGATGGCGGACGCCAGATGCGGCACCTCGTGGAGCAGACGGTGCCTCGCCCGCTCGGCGATGTCGTGCGCCGCGGCAACCGACAGCGACTGGTCGACGACGACCTCGGCTTCCGCATGGAGCCGGTGGCCGATCCAGCGGATGCGCACGGCGCCAAGACCCTCGACGCCCTCCGTCCCGGCGAGGGCCACCTCCGTCTCGTCGAGGATCGCCGGGTCCACGGCGTCCATCATCCGCATGAGAACGCTGGAGGCGGCGTCCTTCAGGACGAGCACGATCATCGCGGCGATGACCAGGCCTGCCAGCGGGTCGGCGGCCGGGAAGCCGAGGGCAACCCCGGTCGCCCCGGCCACCACGCCGAGCGAGGTGAACCCGTCGGCGCGGGCGTGCATGCCATCGGCGACGAGCGCGGCCGAGCCGATCTGGCGGCCGACCTTCATGCGGTAGCGCGCGACGAGCTCGTTCCCGATGAAGCCGACGACGCCCGCCCCGGCGACTGCCCAGAGGAA
>JAJYXX010000285.1 GCA_021801545.1 Chloroflexota bacterium
CCGCTCTGCCTCGCCCATCTCGACCGGCTCCTCGACCTCGAGGGCCGCCGGCAGGTGCCGGAGATCCGGGCCCGGCTCGTCGCGTTGCTCGAGCGGGCGACGACGGCCCGCCTCGGGCTCGAGGAGCGGTTGACGCTGCTGATCGGGCCGGACCCGGACCAGGCGATCCGCACGGCGGGGCTGGGTGGCCTCGCGGCGCCACCGGATACTCCGTCGACCTCCTGGTCGGATGGCCTTCTCTCTGTCGAAGGGTTTCTGGCTGAGCTCGAGATCGGTCGCTGTCCGGCCTGCACGGGACCGGCCGCCCTCGTTCGCCGGCTTCTCGGCTGGCTCGCCGGTCCGGACCTGCGCGCCGAGGACCGCCGCGAGCTCGAGCACCTGTGCGCCGGCCATCTCCGCGATGGGCTCGCGATCGCCCCGCTGGCCGCCGAGCGTGCCCTGGCAGCGACGCTCGGGGGATGGGTCGCGCTCGTCGAGCGGTTGCCGACGGCGGCGCAACTCCCCCTGCCGACGCTCGCGGGGCGGGCTCGCCGATTCGGCCAGCACGACCGCGAGGAGCGCGCCCGGCGCCCGCAGCGACCCGGCCCGCTGGCTGCAGCCCGCGCTGCCGTCGGCGATGTCGCCTGGCCGGGGGCGATCATCGAGGAGCTGGTGGCCCGGGCCCGTGCCCAACGGACGCACCCCTGCGTCGCCTGCAACGTCATGATCGACGCCTCTGGGCGTACGCTCGACCTCGCCGACGCGCTCCTGGTCGCTGAACCCGCCGCGGCGCGCTACCGCGCGAGTCCAGGCTTCTGCCTCGGGCACGCGGCGCGCGCGGTCGCGGTCCTCGGAACGCAGGCACGCTTCACAGTGCACGCCACCGCGCGGGCGCGGATCGCGCGTCAGCTCTGGGAGCTCGACGAAGGCCTGCGCAAGTCGTCGTGGTCGGTCCGCTACGAACCGCGGGGCCCGGAGACGCGCGCCTGGATCGACGCGCTCGTGCTCGTGCTCGGTGAGCAGGTGCGATCGACCGACCTGCTCACGCCCGAGCCACGGGGACGGGTACCCGCCGCATGAGCGGGACCAGCCTGGGCGGGCCAGGCGCCAGCCAGACGGGCACCGGCGGGCCTGGCACCGGCGGGCCTGGCACCGGCGGGCCTGGCACCGGCGGGCCTGGCACCGGCGGACGGACCGTCCTGGTCGAGGTGGAGCAGCCGCTCGGCCCCGGGCTGGACTTCGAACGGGACGCCCATGGCCAGCTGGTCGCCCGTCGGGCCCGGGCCGGCGGCCCCTGGTTCGGGCTTGACCGGGCAGCCCTCGCCGAGTCGGACGACGGGACCGGTCGCGCCGTCCCGGTCCTCGTTGCCGTCCCGGTCTCGACCCATGTCGGGGCCCGGATCGAAGCGTCGCTCGTCGGGGGCTGGCGGGAGGGCGCCCGGACGACGCTCCTGGCCGCGGTCGAGGGGGTCAGCCTGCCGCCGCGGCCGCTCATCGGCACCGTGGCTCGGGTTGGGTCGGCGGCGGTCTGGATCGACGGGGACGAGGCAGAGCGGATCGCTCGCGCCGCCCAGCTGCGCTACCGGGAACGACGCAGTCATGCCCGGATCGTCGGCGGGCGGGCGTGGGACGCCCCGCCGGGGGCGCCCGTCGAGCTCGCCCGCTTCACCACGCCCCACTCCGCCGCCGAGTACCGGCTCTCCCGCCTGCCGCCACGCTACCTGCGTGGGCTCCGGGACCTGCTCGATGACGACGAGCGCCTCCTCTACACGATCGAGCGGCCGGCGCTGCTCGAGGCCGGCCTGATCCAGCGGATCCGAGGACTCGACCGCCGGGCGGCCCTCCTGGCGCTCACCGATCGCCAGCTGCTCTGGGTCGTCGACCATGCCCAGCCCGACCAGTACCTGTCCGACTGGGGTGTCGACGTGGAGCTGATCCCGGTCGAGCGGTTGCTCGGCACGGCCGCGGTCGAGGCCGACGAGCAGATGGAGGCGCGGTTCTCGACGCCTGCCGGTGAGCGCCGCTACCGGCTCCCGGTCGAGCTGCGTCCGGAGGTCGAAGTCCTGCGCGAACTGGCCGTCCGCTTCGCTCCGGTGCCCGGTTCGTCGCGCCCGCGGCGGCTCTATCCGTTCGAACGGCTCCCACTCGACGAGGAGCTGGCCGCCCGGTTCGGGCAGGCCGAGGAGGCGAGGCAGATGCTGGGTGACATCCTCGCCGACCCCGCGCTCCTCGCCGTCGCCTACAACCCGCGCCGGCCCGGGGTTGCCGAGCCGGCCGTGGTCTGCGTCCGGCGCGACGCAATCGAGCTACTCGACCGGCAGCGAAGGATCCGACTCGAGCTGGCCGACGTTGTCGCCCTGTCGATCACGCTCTCGCCGCTCATCGCCCGCTTCGCGACGATCGGCCGTGGCTCGCGGATCGAGGCCTCGTTCCCGGGCCCGTTCGGCGATCGGGTGGCGGCACTGCTGCGCGTCGCGCGCCGAGCGCTCGCCAACCTGTGAGCGCAGCGGGTACGCTGCCGGCGGCCCGATCGCGATCAAGTGGACGGCCGGCGCCTTGACGAGCGCCACGAGCTCCTGGCCCGGTCCGGCACCCAGCTCCTCGAATGCCTGGCGTGTCACGAGCGCGCGGAGCGGGAACCCGACGTCGAGCCGGACGCGCACGAGCGCGCCGAGCGGTTCGACCGCGACGACGCGGCCTGGCAGGCGGTTTCGGGCGGAGAGACCGTCGAGCTGGTGGCCGGCGGGCACGAGCAGGACGTCCTCGGGGCGCAGGCTGACGAGCACCGGCGAACCGGGCGCGAGATCGGAGACGGCGACGAGCTCCCGCCCGCCAACCTGGACCGTGGCCAGCCCGT
>JAJYXX010000352.1 GCA_021801545.1 Chloroflexota bacterium
CCGCGATCAGGCCCGGCAGGCGGTAGTAGATGAGCATGAACAGCAGGACGAGACCGATGCCGATCGCCCCGGCCCGGAGCGTCTGCTGGAGGAACTGGTCACCGAGCGTGGCGCTGATGTTCGCGCTACTCAGCTCCTGGATCGGGAACGGGAGCGAGCCGTAGCGCAGGACCGTGATCAGGTTGTTCATCTCGCTGACCGAGAAGCCCCTCGCCCCGCCGCCGGTGATGATCCCCGAGCCCCCGGTGATGGGGCTCTGGATGACCGGCGCTGAGACGACCCTACCGTCGAGCACGATCGCGAAGAACTCGCCGACGTGCTTCGAGGTGTAGTCGGCGAACAGCTTGGCGCCCTGGTCCTTGAGCGAGAAGGCGACCGCCCGGCGGCCCTGCTCGTCCGTGCCCGGGTTCGCCGAGGCGATCTGGTCGCCGCTGAAGAGCGGCGTCTCCGGGGTGGGCAGGGGCTGGTCGGCAATCGCCTGCTGGGGACCCGGGTTCGCCTGGTTGCCGTACTTGTCGACCGGCAGCGGGACGAAGTCGAGCCGGCCGGTCGTCCCGACGAGCTTACGGATCGCGTCCGTATCGATCGCACCCGGCAGCTCGATGACGATCCGGTCGCTGCCCTGGGTCTGGACGATCGGCTCGGCGACCCCGGTCGAGTTGACGCGCCGCTCGATGATGTCGCGGATCGTCGCCATGTCGCCGGGGCCGGGCGCCTTGCCGTCGACCGGGAGGGCCCGGTACTCGGCGCGGAGACCACCCTGGAGGTCGAGCCCGAGTTTCGTCTCGACCTTGCGGGTGCCGCCTGCCGGATCACCGAAGACCGGCAGCGTCAGGTTCGGCCAGAAGTTCAGAACGAGCGCGGCCAGGCCGATGACCACGATCAGGATGGGGGCGGTTCGTCGCATCGCCGGCGAATGGTACAGGAAAGCCGGGGGGGCCGCCGGCCGGTCGGGACCGGGCGGCCTGGCGGCCTACTCCTCGAGGGCGGCCTTGATCCGCGACGCCAGCGCCGGCCCGATCCCGGGCACCGCCGCGATCTGCTCGACCGGTGCCTCACGAACGCGTTTGAGCGAACCGAACACCTTGAGCAGCTCGCGCTTGCGCTTCGGGCCGATGCCGGGCAGGTCGTCGAAGGCGGAGCGGACCGAGCGCTTCGCCCGCAGGCTCCGGTGGTGGGTGATCGCGAACCGGTGCGCCTCGTCGCGCAGGCGCTGGACGAGGTAGAGCGCAGGCGAGGTCGGCGGGAGGAGGATCGGCTCGGACGCCCCCGGCAGGAAGAGCTCCTCGCGCTCCTTGGCGAGGCCGGCGAGCGGCAGGTCGTGGAGGCCAAGCTCGTCGAGGACCTCCTTCGCAGCGCTCACCTGGCCCTTGCCCCCGTCGACGATCACGAGATCCGGGAGGCGCCAACGGAGATCCTCCGCGCTCCCCTCCTCCCCGCGGCGGGCGTTCCGGAAGCGCCGGCGGAGAACCTCCTGGTGGCTCGCGAAGTCGTTCGCCCCGACGACCGTCTTGATCCGGAACCGGCGGTACTCTCCGGTGCGCGGCCGGCCCTCCTCGAAGACGACCATGCTGCCGACCGACTCGGCGCCCTGGAAGTTGCTGATGTCGTAGCACTCGATCCGCAGCGGCGGGCCGGCCAGGCCGAGGGCGTCGGCGAGCTCCTCGAGCGCCCCGAGCGTCCTGCCCTGGTCGGCGAGCCAGCGGGCCTGTTCGCGCGCGAGCGTTTCGCCCGCGTTGCGCGAGGCGAGCTCCATGAGCTGGCGCTTCTCGCCGCGCTGGGGGACACGCAGGTGGACCGGGCCGCCCCGTCGTTCGGCCAGGAACGCCTCCAGGTCGGCGGCGTCGGGCATCCGCGCTGGCAGCAGGACCCGGGGCGGGATCGTCGTTGCCCGGCTGTAGAACTGCTCGACGAAGCTCGACAGCACCTCTTCGTCCGATGCCTCGCGCACTGCCTCGAGGAGGTAGACGTCCCGGCCGACGAGCTTGCCCGAGCGGACCGCGAACAGCTGGACCGCCGCCTGGCTGTCGGCGCGGGCGAGCCCGAGGAGGTCGAGCTCGGTCCGGGCGAAGGCGGCCATCTTCTGGGACTCCATCGTCCGCTCGATCGCCCGGATCTTGTCGCGCAGGGCGGCCGCTCGCTCGTAGTCGGTTCGCTCGGACGCCTCGTCCATCTCGCGCTCGAGCGCCTTGACGAGCGTCTCCTGGCGGCCCTCGAGGAAGAGCTCGATCTGGGCGATGTGGGCCCGGTACGCGTCCTTCGAGATCGCCTCGATGCACGGGCCCTGACAGCGCTTGATGTGGTAGAGGAGGCAGGGCCGCGGGAGGGCCCGCCGGCCCTCGCGGATCTCGATCGTGCAGGTCCGGAACGGGAAGAGCCGCCGGATCAGGTTCATCGACTCGTCGACGCTGGAGGCCGAGGCGTACGGACCGAAGTAGCGGCTGCCGTCGTTGATCAGCTTGCGCGTGCGCTCGATGCGCGGGAAGTCGTCGGCCAGGGTGATCTTGATGTACGGGTAGCTCTTGTCGTCCTTGAGCCGGACGTTGAAGCGCGGTCGGAAGCGCTTGATCAGGTTCGCCTCGAGGAGGAGCGCCTCGGAGACCGAGTCGGTGAGCGTGTACTCAACGTCGGCGACGCGGTCGATGACGGAGCGGATCCGGTGGGACTCCGTGCCCGGCGACTGGCGCTGCCAGTAGCTCCGGACGCGGCTGCGCAGGTTCTGCGCCTTGCCGACGTAGAGCACGTCCCCCCGGGCGTCTTTCATGAGGTAGACGCCGGGCCGGGTCGGGAGCTTGGCGAGGGTCGCCGCGAGATCGGGGGTCAC
>JAJYXX010000223.1 GCA_021801545.1 Chloroflexota bacterium
GATCTCGCCCGGTTGCCGCGCCGCCTGGTGCCGAAGATGCGCCGCAAGATCGGCGTCGTCTTCCAGGATTTCAAGCTGCTCCAGTCGAAGACCGTGCGCGAGAACGTCGCCTTCGCGCTCGAGGTGACCGGAACGCCCCGGCGCCAGATCGAGCCCGCGGTCGAGCGCGTCCTCGCCCTCGTCGGGCTCACCGCCCAGGCCGATCACCTCCCCTCGCAGCTCTCGGGCGGCGAGCAGCAACGCGCCGCGATCGCCCGTGCCCTCGTCCACGACCCGCGCCTCGTCATCGCCGACGAACCGACCGGCAACCTCGACCCGCTGATCAGCTGGGAGATCCTCCAGCTCCTCCTGCGGATCAACGACATGGGCGTCACGGTCCTCATGGCGACCCACAACGCCGAGGTCGTCACCGCCCTGCGCCGGCGGGTCGTGGCCCTCGAGGAGGGCCGGATCGTGCGCGACGAGGTCGGCGGTGCCTACCACCGCGCCGACTGAGATGGGCACCCAGGCAGCCACCGGCCCGGACACGGCAGGGCGATGATCGGTTTCGTCCTGTTCAGCCTCAGGCGCGCCTGGGAGGGGTTCTGGCGGAACGCCGTCATGAGCCTCGCGGCCACCGCGACGATGGTCCTGATGCTCGTGCTCCTGGCCACGTTCTGGGTCGTGCTCAGCGGCCTGAATGCGGGGCTCCAGTTCGTCGAGCAGAAGGTCGAGATCGTCGCCGACCTCCAGCCCCAGGCGTCGCCGGCCCAGATCGAGACGCTCCGGACCCAGATCGAGGCCAAGCCCGAGGTGGCCTCGGTCGTGTACGTCTCGGCGGACGAGGCCCTCGCCCGGTTCCGTGCCCGTCTCGCCGAGCAGGGTCGCGAGGACCTCACGAGCTACCTCGAGTACAACCCGCTGCCGGCGAGCCTCGAGGTGCGGCTCCGGGACCCGCGCGTCTACGGCGACGTCGCGGAGACCCTCCGCGGATCGCCGATCGTCGCCAACGTCCAGGAGATCCAGAAGCTCGTGGACCAGGTCCTGACCGTGACGAACGTCCTGCGCACCGGCGGCATCGTCGTCCTCGCCCTCGTCGGCCTCACGGTCCTGTTCATCATCGTCAACACGATCCGCCTGGCGGTCGTCGCCCGGGCCGACGAGATCGAGATCATGCGACTCGTCGGAGCGTCCGATGCGTTCATCCGCTGGCCGTTCGTGTTCGAGGGGGCGCTCGTGGGGCTGCTCGGCGCGGCGATCACGCTCGGTCTCCTCTACGCGGCCGGGCAACCGCTCGGGCGCTTCATGTTCGACTTCTTCCGGGTGCTGCCGCTCCAGTTCGGCGCCCTCGCCCGCGACCTCGTCGTCATCGTGCTCGGGGCCGGGCTCGGGCTCGGCATCGTCGGCTCGTGGGTCTCGGTCCGGAGCTACCTGATCCGCTGAGCGGCGTCCGTTCGGGTCCGCCGGAGGCACCGCCGGCGCGCGGCCGGGGGGCCGGTGTAGGCTGTACGCTCCGCATCCGGAGCCGGCTGCCGATCCGACACACAGGACCCCCGACACGATGCTTCCCCCGGACCCCGAGAGGTCGATGACGCCCGATCCAGCCGATCCAGCCGATCCAGCCGACGGAGCCGGCGAGCCCGGCCCGGCGCGCGAACGCGTCCGGCCGAACGGGGGCGTGCGACCGATTCATCTCGCCCTCGTCGTCGTCGCGCTCCTCGCCGGCGCAGCGCTCTTCCTGTCGGGCTTTTCGCTCGGCGCCCGGACGGCGGCCACACCGGGGACACCAGCCGGCGAGGAGCAGCTGTGGGCCCCGTTCTGGGATACCTACCACGCGATCAGCGAACGCTACGCGGGCGGCGAGGTGGACCCCAAGAAGCTCGTCGAGGGCGCGATCAAAGGGATGGTCGAGGCGCTCGGCGACCCGTACTCCTCGTACTTGACCCCCGAGGAGTACCGCCAGACGCTCCAGGGGATCTCCGGGCAGTTCGAGGGGATCGGCGCCGAGATCGGGACGAAGCGCCCGGACGGGACGACCGCCGCCTGCTCGCAGCTCGGGCAGGACTGCCTGCTCGTCGTCGTCGCACCGCTCGACGGCTCTCCGGCGCTGAAGGCGGGCATCAGGCCCGGCGACGTCATCGACCGGATCGACGGCCAGTCGCTCGGCGGGCTGACGGTCGACGAGGCGGTGCGCCGGATTCGCGGACCGAAGGGCACGACGGTGACCCTCACGGTCGTCCGGGACGGCGGCGCTCCGTTCGACCTCACGATCACCCGCGACGTCATCATCCAGCATGAGGTGATCTCGAAGGACCTGGCCGGCGGGCAGGTCGGCTACATCCGGGTGACCGGGTTCAGTGACAACGCCGCGGTCGAGTTCGTGAAGGTGCTCGCGGCCGATGTCCGAGCCGGCCAGCGGAAGATCGTCCTCGACCTGCGCGGCAACCCCGGCGGGTTCGTCACCGCGGCCCGCAAGATCGCCAGCCAGTTCATCGCCTCCGGCCCGATCTACTGGCAGGAGGACGCGCGCGGCGACCAGGTCGCGACCGAGGCGGAGCCGGGCGGCGTGGCGACCGACCCGTCGATCCGGGTCGTCGCCCTCATCGACCAGGGGAGCGCCTCGGCCAGCGAGATCGTGGCCGGAGCGCTGCAGGACACGAAGCGCGCGACGCTCGTCGGCGAGCGCTCGTTCGGCAAGGGCACCGTCCAGGAGTGGCAGCCGCTCGAGAACGACACGGGGGGCTTCCGCCTGACGGTCGCGAAGTGGCTCACCCCGAACAAGCGCTGGATCCACCACGTTGGCCTGACCCCGGACGTGCCGGTCGCCGTCCCCGCCGACACGCCACCCGACCAGGACCCCGTCCTAGACCGCGCGCTCCAGCTGTTCGGCGCCCAGGCCGCGCTCGACCGAGCCGCGTAGGTCCGCGGTGTGCGCTCGAGGCGCAACGCGCGGCGTCGAGGCGGACGACCTCGCTCCTACCTCATGCCGATCTGTCGCCGGGCACCGCCGGGTTCAGGCGTCGACGAGGCCGGCCCCGGCGGCAGGCTCGACCACGAAGACGCGCGCGGTCAGGCCGGTCCGGGCGGGGTAGTCGCGCCCGACGGCCGCCCGCAGGGCGTCGACGGCATCCCGGGCGACGAGGTTGATCGTGCAGCCGCCAAAGCCTGCGCCGGTCATCCGCGCTCCGACCACACCCGGCGTCGACGCGCCGATCTCGACGAGCGCGTCGAGTTCCGGGGAGCTCACCTCGTAGAGATCGCGGAGTGAGGCGTGACTCTCGGCGAAGAGCCGGCCGACAGCCGCCAGGTCCCCGGCCTCGAGCGCGGCCATCGTCCGGAGGACTCGCTCGTTCTCACGCACGACGTGTTCGCACCGTCGGTACGTCTCGTCGTCGACGCGGGCCCGGACCGCTGGCAGCATCTCGGACGTGACGTCGCGCAGGGCACGGATCGACGGGTCGGTCTCGGCGAGGACGGCGACGGCCGCCTCGCACTGGGCACGTCGGGCGTTGTACTCCGATGCGACGAGCCGGCGAGCCGATCCAGTGTGACAGACGACGAGGGCGTGGCTCTCAAGCGGGATCGCGATCGGCCGCCATTCGAGCGTTCGGCAATCGAGGAAGAGCGCCGCGCCGGGGACGCCGAGCGAGCAGGCGAACTGGTCCATCAGGCCGACGTTCGCCCCGACATACGCGTTCTCGGCGCGCAGGCAGAGTCGTGCCCGGGTCATCCCGTCGGTCCCGCCGTCGGTCCCGCCGGTGAGCGCCCAGAAGGAGGCGAGCTCGAGCGCCGCCGAGGAGGAAAGACCGGCCGAGGTTGGAAGCGTGCTGGCAAGGAGACCGCGAAAGCCGCGGGTCGGAATCCCGGCCTCTGCGAGGGCCCAGGCGGTACCCGCCACGTAGTCGATCCATGTCTCGGTCCGCGGCCCGATGGCGTCGAGGTCGATCAACACCCGCTCGCCCGTCGCCTGGAGCGTCAGCTCGACCCGCCGGTCATCCGTCGGCAGGAACGCGATCCGGATCTCAAGACTGATCGCGGCCGGCAGGACGAACCCCTCGTTGTAGTCGGTGTGCTCGCCGATGAGGTTCACCCGGCCGGGCGCGCGGACCACGAGCGCTCGACCGGGGCGGGCACGCACGACTGGCTCCTTCGCCGCGAGAGCGGCGACGAGGGCAGCCGGCTCGAGGCTCGGCAGATTCTCTGATGCGCTTCTCAGGGACGCACCTCCACGATGAATGCCGGCGCCTCCTCGCGCGGTGAAACGCTAACCGTGGCGAGGCGGGCAGCGCTCGTCTCGGGCAGCGTGTCGTTGATGAACAGACCGGTCGCCGTCTCGACCGAGGCGCGGACCTTCATGAGACGCCCGGTCCGGTGGGGCGGCAGAAACTCGAAAGCGAGGTGCCAATCCACCGCGTCGTCCGGCGCTTCGAGAGCGACCATCATGTACGGGAGCTCGAAACCGAACAGCCCGTCGTAGCGCATGACGACCTGACGCAGGGCGGCAGCCAGGTCGCGCTGCTCGCCTGGCTCGAGGTCGGTCAGGCGGCAGAGCCCGTGACGGCGCGCCCGGACGTGGACCTCGAACGGCCAGCGCGGCGCAAAGGGCACCGCGACGACGAAGCTGTTGTTGCTGCCCACGACACGCTCGCCTGCGGCGTCTCGCGTGACGACCGCGCAGCTGAGACATCCGTCGTAGGTCCCACGATGGCGGGCCAGGGCCGCGACCCGGGCGGCGATGAGTGGCGGCAGACGGTCGAAGGCGTAGATCTGGCCGTGAGGGTGCGAGATCGTGGCCCCGACCGCTTCTCCGCGGTTCTCGAAGGCCATCACGAACCGATGGCGTGCATCAGCCCAGAGCTCGCCCGTCCGGTCGCGCCAGACCGCGACCACCCGGGCGAGCTCGGTCGGGGAGAGCGTGGCCAATGAGCCCGTGTGCTGCTCGGTGTACAGCACGACCTCGCAGCGCCCGAGCGATGGAGCGAACTCCGTCCCCGACGGCGGAGCAGGCGGATCCGGAACCAGGGACGGAAACCGGTTATCGAAGACTGCCGCGTCGTAGCTAAAAGGAATCTCAGGCCCACCGGGGCAGAGCGGGCAAACCGGCCGCCGGGCCGAGGCCCCGGCGTTGGCCACCGCCAACGGCAGAGACGAGTGCGGCCGAACATTGCGGGCCGGCGAGATCGCGACCCAGCTGTCGGTGAGAGGGTCGTGGCGCTGGTGAAGCGCGGCTGGCTCTACGGCAGGCATGTCCGCCGAAGGTTGGCCGCGCAGTTCGCCATAGACGCGGAGACAGCGACCGTTCGTCGACACGAAGTCGTGCCTGGCGAGGATCGGTCGCGCGACGTCCAGCGACCGCCGGTCGCCCTGCCCGTTACCCGCGGCCGTCGTCACGCCTCGAACATGCGATCGCTCCCCGCGGAGCGCTGACGCTCACCGTCGCGGGCGGGCATGTCGCCCACGCCGGGCCCGCGCACCGACCCGCCAACGGATGGGGTCATCGCATCAGCCACGAGTCGTGGACCACGCCATCGGGAGCGACCGCCGGCGCGGCCGTCGCTCAGGGTAGCCGACGGCACGTTCGTCGAGGACGCGTCGGAAACCTGCCGCCCTTCGGTCGCGTTGGCATGTCCAAACTCTTGCCGCGGCTCGACGACGAGGACTTCTGCGATGTGGCTCGAGAGCGCCTCCCGCGCGGCCGGTTCCAGACTAGCGTCAGTGATCAGAACATCCGCCTGGTCCAGTTGGGCGATTGAACTGAGCCCGACCAAGCCCCATTTGGTGTGGTCGGCGACGACAACGAGGCGCCGACCTGCCTCGATCAACGCGCGATCGGTCTCTGCCTCGAGAAGATTCGGTGAGGTGAACCCCGCCAGCGGGTCCATGCCGTGGACGCCCAGGAACACAAGGTCGAGATGGACGCTGCGCAGGGCGGCAACGGCGAATGGTCCCACCAGGGCGTTGGACGGCGTCCGGACGCCACCGGTCAGGATGATCGTCTGGTCGGATCGCCCCGCGTCGTGGAAGACATCCGCCACGGGCACCGAGTTCGTCACCACTGTCAAAGCGATCACGTCGATCAGGCGACGGGCGATCGCGTGCGTCGTCGTCCCGGCCGAGATCCCGATCGCGGTGCCGGGCTGGACGAGGCCGGCGGCGGCCTCGGCGATCGCCTCCTTCTCGGCCCGCTGCAGCGCGGACTTGGCGGCAAAGCCAGGTTCGAAGAGCGCACTCCCGGGGACTGCGGCGGCGCCGCCGTGGACCTTCTCGATCAGGCCACGATCGTGGAGGAACTCGAGGTCGCGCCGGATCGTCATGTCCGACACCCCGAGCTCGCGGACGAGGTCCGCAACGCGGACGCCGCCGTCCTCGCGGACCCGCTCGAGGATGTACGCCTGCCGTTGGCGCGCTAGCACCCCACTGACTCCTCTGCGCATCGCACCGCCTGCCCCCTCGTGGGGCCCTCGCCAGGCGGCCTTCGAATCGACATCAGCATACCCTGAACGCGTTTGCCCTCCGACCGCGCGACACCCGGGAAGCTTGACCAGAACTCGAACAAAAGTCAACGCTATCACTCAAATCCTGCTCAGGATCCAGCGATGCATCTTGACACCATCGTACATGAGGCTGACAATCTGTGCGCTTGTGTCGGTTTCCGTTGTACGAAGAGCAGGAGACTGGAGGAGGCACCATGGCCAACACAGACACGCCCCGACCGCCATCGTCGGCCACGAGCGGGACACCGAACCTCACCCGTCGAGACGTCCTCAAGGGGATCGCCGGCGTGGCAGGAGTGGCGTCCGTACCCACGCTACTCGCCGCTTGCGGTACCGGTGCTTCGCCGTCGGCGGCCCCATCCTCAGCCGCGCCGTCCGGGGCACCGTCAGTGGCCCCGTCATCGGCCGCCCCGATCGGTGGCATCACCCTCGGCTCGAACTACTCGGACCAGGTACCAAAGGACGCGATGCAGGCCATCGCGGACGCGTTCACCAAGGAAACCGGCCTCACGGTCAAGATCAACACGGTCGACCACGGTACCTTCCAGGACCAGATCAGCTCGTACCTCGGCGGCAGGCCGGACGACGTGTTCACCTGGTTCTCCGGCTACCGGATGCGATTCTTCGCCGCGCAGGGCCTGGCGACCCCGATCGACGACGTCTGGGCGAAGGTCGGCTCGAACTACTCCGACGCCTTCAAGGTCGGCTCGACCGGCGACGACGGCCACCAGTACTTCATCCCTATCTACAACTACCCGTGGGCCGTCTTCTACCGCAAGAGCCTCTTCCAAGAGAAGGGCTACACGATCCCCGCCACCCTCGACGAGCTCAAGGCGCTCGGCGACAAGATGAAGCGGGACGGCCTCATTCCGATCGCGTTCGGCGACAAGGATGGCTGGCCGGCGATGGGGACCTTCGACATCCTGAACCTTCGGCTGAACGGCTACGACTTCCATGTTGGTCTCATGGCCGGCAAGGAGAAGTGGACCGACCCGAGGGTCAAAACCGTCTTCCAGACCTGGAACGACTTGCTGCCGTATCACCAGGAGGGCGCCCCGGGCCGCACCTGGCAGGACGCGGCGCAGGCACTCGTCCAGAAGAAGGCGGGAATGTACCTGCTTGGGATGTTCGTTTCGCAGCAGTTCAAGGCATCGAGCGAGGCCGACCTCGCCGACCTCGACTTCTTCCCGTTCCCGAACCTGGGGACGCCGTACGACGCCGAGAAGGCGCTCGACGCCCCGATCGACGGGTTCATGATCGCCAAGAACTCGCCGACCCTTGCCCAGGACCTCGACGGCGCGAAGGCGTTCATGGAGTTCCTGGCGCAGGGTTCGACCCAGATCATCTTCGTGACTGCCGACCCGGGCAACGTCGCGGCGGCAAAGGACGCGGATACCAGCGGCTACAACCCCCTCCAGAAGAAGGCCGTCGAGCTGATCGGCTCGGCGCAGAAGATCACGCAGTTCCTCGACCGGGACACGCGGCCCGACTTCGCGGGTGCGAACGGGATGCAGAGCTTCCTGCTCGACTTCCTGAAGACCCCGGACCAGGACCTGGATGCCTTCCTTGGCAAGATCCAGGGCTTCTGGGACACGCTCGTCTAGGTACTGTAAGCCACTGCCGCCCACTAGACTGGTCGGTGCAGTGGCTGACCGCGCACCTGAAGGCCTCGCCCCCGTCCTGCCGGACCCATCGACCGGTGGGGCGGGGGTGGCCGTCTCCGAAGGTCGGCGGCGGCGCTACAGTCTGCTGACACGCCGGGACAAGCTCGTCCTGGCTCTGATGGTCGGCATCCCCGTCTTCTTCGATCTGGCCCTGATCTGGGGGCCGACGATCGTCTCGATCCTCCTGTCGTTCACGAACTGGAAGGGGATCGGCGGCATCTCGGCCAGCAACATCGTCGGCCTGAAGAACTACGAGTCACTCTTCACGGTTTACCCGTTCTTCTGGTCGGCGTTGAGGAACAACCTGCTCTGGCTCGTGTTCTTCCTGGTCATCGCGACCCCGCTCGGGATGTTTCTGGCGGTGCTCCTCGATCGCGAGATCCGCGGCTCGCGCCTCTACCAGACCGCCTTCTACCTGCCGGTCGTCCTGTCCCTCGCGGTGGTCGGCTTCATCTGGGAGCTGCAGTACGCGCCCGAGCAGGGATTCATCAACAATGTCCTCGGGAGGACCGGACAGGGCAGCCTGATCGACTGGCTCGGCGACCCCAGCCTGAACATCTGGGCGGTGCTCGTGGCCGCGAGCTGGCGCCACGTCGGTTACATCATGGTCCTCTACCTGGCGGGCCTGAAGAGCGTCGATCCGGTCCTCCGCGAGGCCGCTGCGATCGATGGCGCGAATGCCCGCCAGACGTTCTTCCGCGTCGTCTTCCCGGTCATGCAGCCGATCAACATCGTCATCGTCGTGGTGACGATGATCGAGTCCCTGCGGGCCTTCGACATCGCCTACATCATCAACCGCGGCAAGAACGGCCTCGAGCTGCTGTCCACGCTCATCACGAACAACAGCATCAGTGAGGCGAACCTGGTCGGCTTCGGCTCGGCGATCGCCGTCGTCCTGCTCGTGATCTCGCTCGGGCCGATCGTCATCTACCTGACGCGCATGCTGCGGGAGGAGGCGACGTGACCGCGGCGACCCTCGCGCGAGCCCGCCGGCGGGTCCGACCCGGTCGCATCTTGCTCCACGGGTTCCTGATCGTCACCGCAGCGATCTGGCTGTTCCCGCTCCTCTGGGCGATCTACACCTCGTTCCGCCCCTACTCGGACACGCTCCGGAACGGTTACGTCTCCCTGCCCTCCACCCTGAACATCGACAACTTCGCGAACGCCTGGAACCAGGCTGAGCTGCCACATTTCTACCTGAACACGCTCATTGTGGCCGTACCCGCGGTCATCCTGACGCTCTTTCTGGCCTCGATGGTCGCCTTCGCGGTGGCGCGGTTCAGCTTCCGCTTCAACCTCGCGCTGCTCATGCTCTTCACCGCCGGGAACCTGCTCCCGCCCCAAGTGCTCATCGTCCCACTCTATCGGCTCTATCTCCTGTTGCCGATCCCAGCCCCGCTGAGCGACAACGGGTATCTCTACGACCAGTACCTCGGGATCATCGTCATCCATGTCGCCTTCCAGACCGGGTTCGCCGTGTTCGTGCTGAGCAACTACATGCGGACCTTGTCGAAGGAGCTGACCGAGGCGGCCCTCGTCGACGGGGCGCCGGTCTGGGCGATCTATCGGCGGGTGATCCTGCCCCTCTGCAAGCCTGCGCTCGCGGCCCTCGCGACGCTCCAGTTCACCTGGATCTACAACGACTTCTTCTGGGCGCTGCTGCTGATGAAGAGCGGCGACAAACGCCCGATCACGTCCGCGCTCAACAACCTTCAGGGCCAGTTCTTCACCAACAACAACCTCCTGGCGGCCGGAGCCCTGCTCGTGGCCGTCCCGACGATCATCGTGTACTTCGCGCTCCAGCGGCAGTTCATCCGCGGGCTGACCCTGGGCTCGACCAAAGGCTGAGACCCACCGCCTCGAGCCATGCGGCGACGCAGTCCGACCTACGTTGCTCCAGCCGTGACCGTCGACCTCGTGCGCGCGGTCGATCGAATGGAGGCCGGGGTGGTGACCCTCCACCGGGCTGGGCCACGGTCCTGCCCGGCGCCCGGGCCACTGGCTCATCGGTAGGAGGGTCGAGGTGGTTGCCGTTGGTGCGTCGCAGGTCGTCGCGGGTCCGCTCCACGGACCGTATCCGTCGATCGTGCTCCAGAACGCCCGGCTCCGGGTCGTCGCCGTCCCGATGCTCGGGGCGAAGGTCGTCTCGCTCGTCGATCGCGTGACCGAGCGCGAGTGGCTGACGCAGGGTCAACCACCGAAGGACTCGGCGTCCCCCGAGGCGCTCTTCGGGGCGTCGGCGGCCTACGGCTGGGACGAGTGCCTGCCAACGGTCGCACCGGGGCCAGACCCGGTTGTCGTTGGCGGCCGTCTGCGCGACCACGGCGATGCATGGGGCCGGCCGACGGAGTTGACGGTCCTCGGGGGCGCGCTCGAAACCTGGACGGCGGGCCTGGGCTGGTCCTACGGCTTCAGGCGTTCTCTGAGCCTCGACGGCAGCGTCGTGGTGGCGCACTACGCGATCGTGAACCGGGAACCCGCGGGCGGACGAACCTTGCCGTTTCTCTGGGCGATGCACCCCCTCCTCGATCTCGAGCCCGGAGCACGGATCAGCCTGCCGGCGGAGGTGCGCGAGGTGGTCGTTTCGCAGGCCGCGGGGGTCGGCATCGAGGCGGGGGCCAACGTCGCCTGGCCGGTCGCCGCGCCCAGCCGGGGGCTCGCCTCACTGCGGCTCGACGAGGTCCGGCCGATCGACGCCGGGGAGGCGCTCAAGCTGTACGCTGGGCCGCTGACCGAAGGCCGGGCGGCGGTCGAGGCAATCGACGGATCGTCGCTGACGATCGCCTGGGACGTCGCCGTGGCGCCGTTCCTCGGGCTGTGGCTCGACTACGGGGGCTGGCCGTCCACGGCGCCCCTGCAGCAGGTCGCCCTGGAGCCGACGACCGCGCCTTCCGACGGGCTGTCCGAGGCGATCGCGGACAACCGGGCGCGATGGCTGGCGCCGGGCGAGCGAGTCGACTGGACGGTCCGGATTGAGGTCGGCGATGACTGACCGGAGAGGGCAACCCAGGAGGTCGCGCGATCGTGAAGCCTGAACCGTGGGCGGCGCCCGAGCTCACCGGGCTCGGGCGACTTCCGATGCACAGCATGCCGCACCATGACCGGCTCGAGCTCGACGGTTGCTGGCGTTTCCAGCTCTTGCCCCGGCCCGATACGGAACCGACTGCCTCCTGGAGGGAGATGGAGGTTCCGAGTTGCTGGACGATGCAGGGTGTTGGCGACCTCCCGCACTACACGAACGTCCAGATGCCGTTCGAGGGTCTCCCGCCAGACGTTCCCGAGGACAACCCCACGGGCCTGTACGAGCGCACGTTCGAACTGCCGGATCGCTGGATCGGGCGCCGGATCGTCCTCCACGTCGGGGCAGCCGAAAGCGTCCTCATCGTCAAGGTCAACGAGCGCGAGGTCGGCGTCAGCACGGACTCGCACCTCGCGGCCGAGTTCGACATCACCGACCTCGTGCGACCGGGACCCAACACGGTGACGCTCCGGGTCGTGAAGTGGTCGGACGCGACGTACGTCGAGGACCAGGACCAGTGGTGGCACGGCGGCATCACCCGCTCGGTGTTCCTGTACGCCACCGACCGCGTCCACCTGGCTGACGTCCGGGCGAGCGGAGGCCTGGCGGACGACCTGACGACGGGTACCCTCGACCTGCGGGTCGACGTCGGCTTCTCCAGTGTGAAGCCCGATCCCGGATGGACTGTCGAAGCTCACCTCGGCGGGCTGGACGAACCCTTCACGCTCCGGGCCGAGGCCCCCGTGACAGAAGGCGGCGAGGGCGGGCCCCCGAGCGAGGCCGAGAAGGACCTCCTCGCCCGACAGGCGTCCGGCGAGCCGCTGTCGGAGCGGGAGCGGGCGACCGACTGGCCGGAGCTCCTTCGGCGGCTCGTGCGGCCGAAGGACGGCCTCGTGACCTGGGGCGTGGATATCCCCGGCATCACGCCCTGGTCGGCGGAAGTCCCGGCCCTCTACCCGCTGACGATCGTCCTGCGGGCCCCGTCCGGCCAGGTCGCGGAGAGGGCGACCCTGCGGATCGGCTTCCGCCGGGTGGAGATCGTCGGCCCGGACCTGCTCCTCAACGGCAAGCGGGTCTTCCTCCGGGGCATCAACCGCCACGACTTCGACCAGCATACCGGCCGGGTCGTCTCGGTCGACGCGATGCGGGCGGACCTGGTCCAGATGAAGCAGTTTGGCTTCAACGCCGTGCGGACCTCCCACTACCCGAACGACCCGGCCTTTCTCGATCTGACCGACGAGCTCGGCCTGTACGTCATCGCCGAGGCCGACATCGAATCGCACGCCTTCTGGGGCACGCTGTGCGACGACCCGCGCTACCTCAACGCCTGGGTCGACCGGGTGTCGCGGATGGCACTCCGGGACAAGAATCACCCGTCGGTCGTCACCTGGTCGCTCGGCAACGAGTCCGGCCACGGAACGAACCACGAGGCCGCCGCCGCCTGGCTCCGCCGCTACGACCCGACCCGCCCGCTCCACTACGAGGGTGCGATCCGATTCGACTGGGCGAGCGCTCAGCGGGTGAGCGACATCACCTGCCCGATGTACCCACCGATCTCCGCGATCGTCGCCCACGCCACGAACGGGACCCAGCGGCACCCGCTGATCATGTGCGAGTACTCCCATGCGATGGGCAACAGCAACGGGACGCTCGCCGAGTACTGGGACGCGATTGAAACAACACCCGGACTGCAGGGCGGCTTCATCTGGGAGTGGTGGGACCATGGCCTCGTGCAACAGCTGCCCGATGGGCGGACGCGATGGGCGTATGGCGGCGACTTCGGCGACCGGCCGAACGACGGCAACTTCTGCCTCGACGGCCTGGTATGGCCGGACCGAACACCGAAACCGGCGCTCTGGGAGCACAGGCATCTGGCGGCGCCGGTGCGCGTCACAGCCAACCCGACGGAGCTGCTCGCAGGGAGGGTGGAGCTCTATAACCGGCAACACTTCCGGGATCTCAGCTGGTTGCGCGCGAGCTGGGAGCTGGCCGACGAGGGCGAGCCGGTCGCGAGGGGGGAGCTGTCACTGCCGGCGATCAGGCCGGGTGAGCGAGCGATCGTCCGACTTCCCGATTGGCGGCTGCCGGAGCGCACGACCGGCCGCGAGCGGTGGCTGACGATCCGATTCCGGACGGCCGAGGCTCTGGCTTGGGCGCCGCAGGGCTTCGAGGTGTGCTGGGGCCAGCTGCCGCTCAACCCGGCAGCGGCGTCGACCGCCGCGCCGGCCGAAATCTCCGACGCCCCCGTCGCCGTTGACGACGCCGGGTTGCTCGTCCACGAGCTTCTCGCCGGCCCGCCCGTCCTTTCGCTCTGGCGCGCCCCGACCGACAACGACCGGATCGGCGGCATGGCGACACGGTGGCAGGCATGGGGCCTGGACCGACTCGAGCGGGAGCTCATCTCGATCGACCGACAGGTGGGCGCGACCGTCGTCCGAGCGGAGTACCGGTCCGCTTCGGGGATCGCGGTCGCGCACGAGCAGACCCTCCGTGCGCTCCTGGGAGGCGGCATCCTCGTCGAGGAGATGGCCGTCATTCCCGACGCGCTCACGGACCTGGCCCGGGTCGGTACTGTCCTGGAGGTGCGGCCCGGGCTCGAGCGGCTCGAATGGTTTGGCTCCGGTCCCCACGAGACGTATCCGGACCGAAAGCGCGGCGGCCAGGTCGGCCGCTGGCAATCCACGGTCGGCCAGCAGTGCGTGCCCTACATCCGACCCCAGGAGAATGGCGGCCATGCCGACGTCCGCTGGCTGGAGCTTCACGACGACGCCGGGCGCGGCGTGCGGATCGAGCTCGACCAGCCGCGCCAGGTCTCGGTGTCTCACTTCCGGGCGACCGACCTCGCGGGCGCGACCCACGACATCGACCTCGCGACCCGCCCGCAGGGGATCATCCACCTCGACGCCGCCCACCGGGGTCTCGGCACCGCGAGCTGCGGCCCCGACACGCTGCCCGACTACGTCGTCGGCCCGGGCACGTACCGCTGGTCGTGGTCCCTCCAGCCCCTTCCGTCCCCAGGGGAGGCGTGACGGTGTCGATCGACTGGAACCCGGAGACGAAGGAATTCCACCTCCGAAACGACAGGATCAGCTATCTGGTCCGGGTCCTCGAGAACGGCGCTCTCGGTGGCCTCCACTTCGGCCCGGCGCTCGCTCGGGAACGGTCCTACCGTCACCTGAGCCAGGGTGAGTTCCACGGGTTCTCCAATCGACTCGGCGATCCCGTCGCGCTCGAGTATCCGACCGGCGGGACGGGCGACTACCGTGTCCCCGCGCTGACGATCGAAGCGGCCGATGGATCGACGGTCCTGGAGCTCGCCTACGTGGGGCACCGGATCTGGCCCGGAAAGGCGCCGATCCCCGGGCTTCCGTCGACGTACGTGGAGCGCGACGATGAGGCGGACACGCTCGAGATCGTCTGCGCCGACACGGCGAGCGGGGCCGAGGTGCGGCTGTCCTACACGATCTTCTGCGACCTGCCGGTCGTCGCGCGCAGCGTCCGGGTCCGGAACGCCGGCACGGAGCCGCTCCGGCTGCTGTGCGTGATGAGTGCCTCCCTGGACCTCCCCGACACCGATTGGGACCTCGTCCATCTCGCCGGGACGTGGGCGCGGGAACGGCACGTGACGATCGACCGGCTCCAACCGGGTCGGCGGTCGATCTCGAGCTTCCGGGGCGCGTCCGGTCACGAGCACAATCCGTTCCTCGCCCTCCGGCGGGCGTGGACGACCGAGGCGGCGGGCGAGGCGGTTGGCTTCAGCCTCGTCTACTCGGGGAACTTCCTCGGTGAGGTCGAGGTCGACCCGTTCGGGACGGCGCGCGTCCGGCTCGGGATCGCGCCCGAGGGTTTCTCCTGGCGCCTTGATCCGGGAGCTGAGTTCGCTGCGCCGGAGGCCGTCCTCGTCTATTCCGACGCAGGCCTGGGCTGGCTGAGCGAAGCCTACCACCGGCTCTACCGCGAGCGACTTGCACGCGGAGCCTGGCGGGACCGTCCTCGCCCCGTCCTGATCAACAACTGGGAAGGAACCTACTTCGACTTCACCGAGGAAAAGCTGCTCGAGATCGCCTCGGTCGCCCATGACCTGGGGATCGAACTGTTCGTGCTCGACGACGGGTGGTTCGGTGAGCGGAACGACGACACGAGGTCCCTCGGCGATTGGTTCGTGAACCGTCGCAAGCTGCCCGGCGGGCTCAACCAGCTGGCCCGCAGGATCGAGGCGCTCGGGATGGCGTTCGGCCTCTGGATCGAGCCCGAGATGGTCTCCCAGCGGAGCCGGCTCTTCGTCGAGCATCCGGATTGGGCGATCGGCGTGCCGGGCAGGCCGCGGACGGAAGGACGCAACCAGTACGTTCTCGACATGTCGCGACCCGAGGTCGTCGACCACCTGTTCGCGGTCCTGTCGGACGTTCTGCGGAGCGCGCCAGTCTCCTACGTGAAGTGGGACATGAACCGGAACATCACCGAGCCCTACAGCCTGGCCCTCCCACCGGATCGCCAGGGGGAATTCTTCCACCGCTACATTCTCGGTGTCTACTCGCTCTACGAGCGGCTGATGGCCGCCTTCCCCGCGATCCTCTTCGAGTCCTGCGCAGGTGGCGGCGGCCGGTTCGACCCGGGCTTACTCGCCTTTGCGCCCCAAGCCTGGACGAGCGACGACACTGATGCCATCGAGCGCCTCAAGATCCAGTGGGGAACGTCGCTGTGCTACCCGCTCAGCTCGATGGCCGCTCACGTCTCGGCCGTCCCGAACCACCAGGTCGGCAGGGTCACCCCGCTGGCGACCCGCGCCGCGGTGGCCTTCTTCGGCGTCTTCGGCTATGAGCTCGACCCGACGACGATGTCGGCCGAGGAGCGCCGCGGGGTCGCCGACCAGGTCGGCTTCTACAAGAAACACCGGCACCTGTTCCAGCGAGGACGGTTCGTCCGCCTCCGCAGCCCGTTCGAGGGCGACGGTAACGAGACGGCCTGGATGACGGTCGCGGCGGATTCGCGCCAGGCGATCGTCGGGCATTACCGGATCCTCAACCGCCCGTCCCCCGGTCCCGGACGGCTTCGGCTCCGGGCCCTGGACCCGAATGCCTCCTACCGGGTCTCGCTGTGGCCGGCGACAGGCGACCCGATCGAGCAGGCGGGTGCCCTCGTTCGGGGTGGCGACGAGCTGATGAACGTCGGCCTGTTCCTCGGCGCCACAGGGGACAGCCCGGTGATCCGGGGCGACTTCGCAGCTCGTCTCTTCATCCTCGAGGCGATCGGGTAGGTGTCTGGCCCGGCGCAGCCATGACGAGCGCGGGTTGGGCGCCGCCGCGCCGCTCGGCCACCCGCCGCTTGACGCATCCCGGTTGCGCATCGCCTTCGCATCGGGTACGGTGCGCGGGAACGAAAGGAGGTGATGTGCAGTGATAGACCGTTCTAGCTGCACCACCTCGCAGGAGATGGCCGTCTAGTTCGGACACCCTGCGCGGTGGGAGAGCGAGTCGAACGCCGGTCCTCCCTGGGCCGGCGTTCGCGCGTCCGGGCTGCCGCCGAGCGGCCGGGCCGCTGGGCCGCTGGGCTCCGATCCTCGCCGGCCGCAGCGGACCCTGGTCCCCGAGCCCGAGCCCCGGGTCCACCGTTCCGTGTCCCACTCAGTCGAAGGAGCCATGTCATGGGCGAGCAGACGATCGCCCTCAATCGGCGAGCCCGCCACGAGTACTCGATCAGCGAGACGTTCGAGGCGGGGATCGTCCTCACCGGAACCGAGATCAAGTCCGTCCGGGCCGGCAAGGTGAGCCTCGCCGATGCGTATGCGCGCATCGAGCGCGGTGAAGCCTGGCTGGTCGGCGCCCACATCGCCCCGTTCGAAGCCGCCAGCCGCTTCAACCACGAGCCGAAGCGGACCCGCAAGCTCCTGCTCCACCGGAGCGAGATCGACGAGCTCCTCGGGCGGACGAAGGCGAAGGGCCTGACGATCGTGCCGCTCCGGCTCTACATCAGCGAACGCGGCGTCGCCAAGGTGGAGCTCGGGCTGGCCCGCGGCAAGCAGCTCCACGACAAGCGGCGCGACATCGCCGAGCGCGACGCACGGCGCGACATGGAGCGCCAGGTGGCCGAGGCTCGCCGACGCTAGCCGACGATAGGAGGAGGCGCTCGATGCGGTTCTCGCGGCTGATCCAGGTGGTCGACGCCCACGCCGGCGGCGAGCCGGGCCGGGTGATCGTCGGTGGCGTCCTCGATGTGCCGGGGGCCACGATGCTCGACAAGATGGAGTACCTGCGGGCGAACACGGACGACCTGCGCCTGCGGATGCTCCGTGAACCGCGCGGCTACCCGGCGACCTGCTGCAACCTCATCCTGCCCCCGACCGATCCGGCGGCCGACGCCGGGTACGTGATCATGGAACAGGTCGAGTACCCGGGAATGTCGGGCACGAACACGATGTGCG
>JAJYXX010000204.1 GCA_021801545.1 Chloroflexota bacterium
CTGACGACAAATCCACTGCCCGGCGGCAGCGACTCGCCAGCGACCGTCACCTCGTGGTTCTGGGCAGTCACCTGGACGAGGCCGAGATCGAGGTCGCGAACCGGGTGATTCGCCCCGTGGTGGCCGAACCGGAGGCGGCGCGTTTCGGCGCCGGCGGCCCGGGCCACGATCTGGTGGCCGAGACAGACACCGAGCAGCGGGTGCCCGTCGGCGATCGCCGCCCGGGCGAGCGCCACCGGGCCAGCCAGCCGGGCCGGATCGCCGGGACCGGGCGACAGGACGAGCCCGTCGATCTCGGGGGCGAGCACCTCGTCGGGCGTCACCGTGTGGGGCAGGATCCGGATCCGCGCCCCGCGTCGGCGGAGGCTGCGCACGATGTTCGCCTTCAGCCCGAAGTCGACGATCGCGATGAGCGGTCCGCCCTCGGTCGGATCACCGATCTCACGCCGGGCTGCGGGCGAGACCTGGTCGACGAAATCCTGGTCCTCCCAGCGCGGCAGGGCGCGGGCGGCGGCGATCGCTGCCCCGACGAAGCGGGCGGAGGCGCCCCGGCTCTCGTCCGCGGTGAGGGATGCCGTGATCAAGCCGGGGATCGAGCCGTGGGCGCGCAGGTGGCGTGCCAGGGCCCGGGTGTCGACACCGGCAATGGCCGGAATGCCCTCCTCGCGGAGGAGCGTGGCGAGCTGGTACGCCTGGTCGGCGACGGCGGCGGTCGCGTTGGCCACGACGAGTCCGCGCAGCCAGGGGCGCTCCGACTGGTCGTCCTCGCGGATCCGCCCGTAGTTGCCGATCAGCGGGTAGGTCATCACCACGATCTGGCCGGCGTACGAGGGATCGGTGCAGACCTCCTGGTAGCCGGTCTGGCTCGTGTTCACGACGAGGTCGCCGCCGGCCGCGACGGGTGCCCCGAAGGCAATCCCCGGGAACACCGTGCCGTCGGCGAGGGCGAGGAGTGCCGGGCCGTGGTCGCCGACGCGCAGATCGACGACCGAACTCGCCAGGGGGAGCGGCGGGACGGTCACCGGGCGCTGGGTGGAACGGCTGGATGGCTGGATCGGACGACGGCTCGGAACCGGGAACCGTCATCGCGGGCGCGCCGTCGCGCGGGAGGGCGGCAGGCGGATGCGGGCACGATCGAGTACCTCCTCCCCGGCCTCACGGGACCGGTTCGCCGGCCTCACGGGACCGGCCTCAAAGGACGCTCGTAGCGTAGCACGGAGCGCCCGCTGCCCGGTCCTGGGTGCCGCGCCGGTTCAGCCGTGCCCTCGATCAGTCGCCGACCGCGAACCCTAGAGGCCGGGGTCGCGCTGCCAGGCCAGCCACGCCCCGGGTTCGAGCCGCGGTCGGACGAGTTCCGCCTGGCCCGCCCGGACGACCACTTCGGCCGGGATCGGGTGCGAGAGGAAGAACGGCATCGCCTCCGTGAAGCCGTACGCCCCCGCATCGAGCACGGCGACCACGTCGCCGACCTGCGGGGGTGCCGCGACGGTACGCCGGCTGAAGACGTCGAGACCCGAACAGAGTGGGCCGGCGATCGTCAACGGTCCCGCCTCGCCGGCGGTCGAAGCGGAACCGAAGAGGTGGACTCGATGCTCCTGGCCCACGAGCGCCGGCCGAAGGAGATGATGGACGCCGCCATCGAGGATTGCCACCGGGATCCCGTCGACGGTCTTGCGATCGACGACGCGCGCGAGGTAGGCGCCGGCCGGCCCGACGAGGAACCGCCCGGGCTCGAGCAGCACCCGCAGTCGCCGCGTCGCTTCTTCGCGCTCCCAGCGGGCCGCCTGAGCGGCCAGCTGCGCTCCGAGTTCGACGAGGTCGAGTGGCTCCTCGCCCGGTTCGTATGGGATTCCCAGCCCGCCGCCCGCATCGACGAGCCGGAGCGGGACGCCCGCCTGCCCCACCACCTCGACGGCCAGGGCCACCGTCGCGGCAACGTGACCGGCCAGCACACCGGCGTCGCGAACATTCGACGCCCCGAATGCATGGAGCCCGAGCAGATCGAGATGCTCCGAGCGGGCGGCCCGCCGGGCGGCGGCACGCAGGTCGGACCTGTCCATGCCGAACTTGCCCGCTCCCTCGTCGCCGATCAAGCGCACCGCCTCGTGGCGCGCCGGGTCACTGACCGCCGCCCGCAGGAGAACCGGGACGCGCCGGCCGGCCGCCGCCGCGATCTGCTCGAGCCGCTCGAGCTCGGCCGGCGATTCGACCGTCACCGCCCGGACCCCTCGCTCCACCGCCAGCGAGAGTTCCGGATCGCGCTTGCCCGGCCCGGTGAAGACGATCGCCTCGGGCCGGATCCTGGCGCGCAGCGCCGTCGCCAGCTCGCCCGCCGAGGCGATGTCGGCACCCAGCCCCCGCCGCCCGAGATGGGCAACGACCGCCAGCGACGGGTTCGCCTTGAGCGCGTAGGCGAGGTCGAACGACGCCGGCAGGACGGCGCGGAGGAGATCGACCTGGCGATCGACGACATCGAGATCGTAAACGTAGAGCGGGGTCCCGAACCGCCCGGCGAGGTCGCTCGGGTCGAACCCCGCCAGGAGGTCCGCGCGCAGGATCTCGTTGCGGGTACCCGAGGCGCGCATGCCTGTACCGTGGAGAGTCGCCGCGCCGGCACTGGCGGCCGAGGTGCCCACGTCGCCCGCGCCCGCGGACGTCCCGGCGGGCCTCACCGGAGCACCCCCTCGAGCGCGACCCGGGCATCGGTCCCCGCGTCGCGGTACTTGACGATCAGCGCGGTCGCGGCCGCCAGACCATGCTGCTTGGCGAACGAGCTCTCGAGCGCCCGCGTCCCCGGCACGACGACGGCGCGCTCCGGCA
>JAJYXX010000278.1 GCA_021801545.1 Chloroflexota bacterium
GCACCGGTGTCGTCTACCAGATCTACCCCCGCAGCTTCGCCGATCACGACGGCGATGGGGTGGGGGATCTGCGGGGCATCATCAGTCACCTCGATCACCTGCGCGGCACCCCCGGATCGCTCGGCGTCGACGCGCTCTGGCTGTCGCCGATCTATCCCTCGCCGGGACGGGACCTCGGCTACGACGTCAGCGACCACGAGGCGATCGACCCGCTCTTCGGCACGCTGGCCGACTTCGATCGCCTCGTCGAGGAGGCCCATCGGCGCGGGCTCCGGGTCATCCTCGATCTCGTCATGAACCACACCAGCGACGAGCATCCATGGTTCGTCGAGTCGTGCGCAGGGCGCGATGGCCCCTACGCCGACTACTACATCTGGCGCGATCCGAACGGCACGACCCGCCGGGGCCGACCTCGGCCCCCCAACAATTGGGTCTCCTGTTTCGGCGGTTCGGCCTGGGCCTGGGAGCCGCGACGAGGCCAGTTCTACCTCCACACGTTCCTCCCTCAACAGCCCGACCTCAACTGGCGTAACCCGCAGGTCAGGGCTGCCCAGTTCGGCATGGTCCGGGGCTGGCTCGCGCGCGGGGTCGACGGCTTCCGGCTCGACGTCTTCAACGCGTTCCTGAAACATCCTGATCTCCGGTCGAACCCTCGTCGTCCCAGCGGCCGACGTCCGTGGGACCGCCAGCTCCACGTCTACGACAAGGACCAACCCGAGCTCGACGAGCTCTTGGCCGAGTTCCGGGCAATCCTCGACGAGCAGCCGGGCCGGATGTCGGTCGGTGAGCTGTTCGAAGGCGATCCTGCGCTCGCGGCTCGCTACTGGGCGCCGCGCCACCTCGTGTTCGACTTCCGACTCCTCGAGCAGCCGTGGTCGGCTGCGGCCTTCGCCCAGGCGATCGACGAGCGCGAGGCGGCCTTCGGGCCCGACCGCTGGCCGACGGTCGTGCTCTCGAACCACGACAACTCCCGCCACGTCTCGCGCTACGCCGGAGCCGCCGATCCGGAAGCCGTCGACGCCATCGCGCGAGCGTCGGCGCTCATCCTCCTGACGCTGCGGGGCACGCCGTTCCTGTACTACGGCGAGGAGATCGGCATGCCGGACATCCGCGTGCCCGGGGCCGAGGCGCTCGACCCACCGGCCCGTCGCCGTGGCTTCGGCTGGTGGAACCGCGACCAGGCGCGCGCTCCGATGCCCTGGACCGGCGATCCCGGATCTGGCTTCACGAGCGGTCGACCGTGGCTGCCGCTGCCGCGCGATGCCGCCCGGCGGAACGTGGCCGACCAGATCGGCGATCCTTCCTCCGTGCTCGGCTTCTACCGCCGGCTCCTGGCGGCGCGCCGGCTGTCGCCTGCCATCCGCGAGGGCCTCCTCCACCGGTTCGACCCAGGCGATCCCGACGTGCTCTCGTTCGTTCGTTCGGCACCGGGACAGGATGCGCTCGTCGTCGTGAACTTCACGTCTGACGGCGCGACCGCCCGGATCGCCACCGGTCGGCCGGGGGTTCGATGGCGGCCGCTGGTGGGGACTCATGACCCCCCCAAGCAGGTCGTGGTCGACGGCGGCACGCTGCGCCTTCGGCCGCTCGAGGGGGTCCTGTTCGTCACCTTCTGACAGGGGGCGTCGGAGGTGATCGCCGGTTGCGGGCCCGCTCCGGCAGCGCCCGAGGTGGTGCGCCGACGGGCCCTCGTCCAGTCAGCGCTGCTACGATAGCGTCCGTTCTGGGCATCCGTTCAGAGAGTTCCGGGGAGGAGCCGTGCCGCTCGAGTTCCTGAAGCGCAGGCGTGGCGCGGATGCGGCCGTCGCCGCCGTGCCGCCGCCGGCTTCCGTGACGCTGCCCGAAGAGGTGGTCGCCCAGGAGTATTCGCTGCGGCTCTACTACGCGGCCAAGAGCAGCGATGGCGTCCGGATGAAGACCGGGCCGAACGCGATCGCCGAGCTGCCCTCGATGCTCGCCGGCTTGGCGAAGGGCGAGATCGAGGTCGTCGAGCCGCTGCCGATCGAGCTCAGCGAGGCGAGCCCGGTGATCACCCACCCGTCCGAGGCGATGCAGTGGCTGAACGCGCACCACGACCACTCGCCGGTAGCGCGCCATGCGCTCGTCGTTCTCGAGCTGGTCGGCGCGCTCGATCTCGCCTTCGACACGTTCGTCTGCGCCCTGCTCGATGGCGAGGTGGACACGGCGGGCTACCCTGAGTACGGTGCGATCGTCGGCGGTGTCGCCTCCCACTGGGACGAAGCGACCGGCGACATGATCTGTCGGGCCGTCGTCGGCTGGGGCGGCAAGGGCGTCCGGGGGAACACGGACCGGACGGCCAGCCGCATCCTCGCCGGGCTGCTCACGAACATCCTGGCCAACCAGTACGCGCTCGGCCTGACAGCCATCGAGCGTCCGGTCCCGGCGGCCGGGCGGGGTGGGCTCGTGTGCGCCCACTGCGGCTTCGCCTCGGCGCACGAGCGGGCGTTCTACTGCCCGAAGTGCGGGATGCGTCTGCTGCGCGGCTGAGCGACCGATGCGACCCTGAGGAGCATCCGAGTGCCGACTTACGACTATATCTGTTCCGCCTGCGGCCACGAGACGGAGGTCGTCCACGGCGTCCACGGCCATGGACCGTCCGCCTGCCCGGTGTGTGGCGGGCCGATACGCAAGTCGTTCACGGCCCCGGCGATCCACTTCAAGGGCTCGGGCTGGGCGAAGAAAGAACGCGGTGGGGGATCGCACGGCTCGTCGGCGACGCCCGGCGCCAGGAAGGACGGCGAACGGACCGGGAGCGGATCGGGTGGCGAGTCGGGCAGCGGCTCAGGTGCGGCCGCAGG
>JAJYXX010000423.1 GCA_021801545.1 Chloroflexota bacterium
CGAGCGCGAGCCGCTCGATCTTCCCGGGCGCGCGCCTGCCATCGTCGCGGCTTCGCCGGCCGCCTCAATGGGCCCCGCTGCGGCCGCCGGAGTGACGGCCCCGGCCGCCTCAATGGGCCCCGCGGCGGCCGCCGGAGCGGCGGCTCCGGCCGTTGCGCTGGCTGATCCGGCGGAGGCCGACCCGGGGGTGGGCGAGCGATGATCGACGCCAAGCTGGCCGAGATTGCCGGCCAGTACGACGCGCTCCAGGAGGAGCTCGGCCGGCCGGAGACCGCGACTGATCCGGCCGCGATCCGGCGGCTCGGCAAGGAGCTCGCGCGGCTCGAGCCGGTCGTCGAGGCGTTTCGCCGACTGGAGGCGACCCGGGCGGAGCTGGCCGGTGCCCGCCAGGTGCGCGACGCGGCGTCCGACGAGGAACTTCGCCTGATGGCCCGGGACGAGATCGCCCGCCTCGAAGCGGAGGAGGAACGACTTACCGAGGACCTGAACGTTCTCCTCCTGCCGCGCGATCCGAACGACGAGCGGGACGTGATCATGGAGATCCGCGCCGGGGCCGGTGGCGAGGAGGCGGCGCTCTTCGCCGCGGAGCTGCTCCGGATGTACCTTCGCTACGCGGAGCGCCACCACTTCGCCACCGACGTCCTGTCGCTCAACGAGACGGGGATCGGCGGTGTGAAGGAGGCGATCGTCCAGATCAGCGGCGACGGCGCCTACAGCCGGCTGAAGTTCGAGGGCGGCGTCCACCGCGTCCAGCGGATCCCGGCCACCGAGTCGGGCGGGCGGATCCACACCTCGACCGCGACCCTCGTCGTCATGCCCCAGGCGGACGAGGTCGAGGTCGAGATCGACGAGGACCGCGACCTCCGGATCGAGGTGAAGCGCTCGTCGGGCCCGGGCGGGCAGTCGGTGAACACGACCGACTCGGCCGTCCGGATCACCCACCTGCCCAGCGGCCTCGTCGTCGAGATCCAGGACGAGAAGAGCCAGCACAAGAACAAGGCAAAGGCGCTCTCCGTGCTCCGGTCGCGGCTCTACGAGCTCGAGCTGGCCCGGCAGCGGGAGGCCGGCTCGGCCGCCCGGAGGAGCATGGTCGGGGCGGGCGACCGATCGGAGAAGATCCGGACCTACAACTTCCCGCAGGACCGGGTGACCGACCATCGGATCGGGCTCGACCTCCACAATCTGCCCGGTGTCATGGACGGTGATCTCGACCGTCTCATCGACGCCCTGATCACGACCGACCAGGCCGAGCGGCTGCGGACGTATGTCGAGTCGGCCGAGGCGGTCGCACGCTGACCGGCGGCCGGCGGTGACGGCGCAGCCTCCGGCGGCTCCCGGTCAGGACCTCCCAGCCGCGGTCGAAGCCCCCGTCCCGCCCCCCGGGCCGGCCCGTGTGCCGGCGATCCAGGCGGCAACGGATCTCACCGGCGTCCTCGTCCTCAAGCACGAGGACCGGTTCCTGCTCACCGATGCCTTCGGGGACATCCATCCCGACACCCGCGGCCTGGGCCTCTACCGGGGCGACACCCGGATCCTCTCGCGCTACGAGCTGCGCGTGAACGGACACCGACCGGTCGTTCTGCGGACCGCGATCGGCGGCAGCTACGGCGGCACGATCCAGATGACGAACCCGGACTTCCTCCGCCGACCGGACGGCGGGCGGAACCCGGAGCTCGTCCTCCGCCGCCAGTCGTTCGGCATCCTGCGCGACCGGCTGATCGCCGACGGCTTCCGCGAGGTCGTCGCGGTCGACAACTTCACGACCCATCCGGAGCCCTGCCACCTTGCGCTCTGCTTCGAGGCGGATTTCGCCGACATCTTCGAGATCCGTGGCCTGGAGCGAGAGCGGAGCGGGACGTTCCTGGCACCCGTCGTGGGTCCCCAGCAGGTCACGTTCGACTACCTGGGTCGGGATCGGACCCTGCGCCGGACCCACGTCGTTCTCTCCGAACCGGCGCTGCCGGGCGAGGGTCCGGGCGTCGCGCTGGAGATCGACTGGCTCCTCGAGCCGGGCGGGCAGCGCCGGCTCGAGGTGCTCGTCTGGGACGAGGCGGTCGAGCAGGCCGGCTCCCTCGAGGAGGTGCACCGACGGACGCGGACGGCGCCGCCGCGGTCGCCGGTCGTCGATCCGGCCGAGCCGGTCGCCGCGCACCGCACCTGGGACGCCTCGAGCACGGCGATCACGACCGGGGACGGCGGAACGACGCGCGCCCTTCGGCGGGCCCTCTCCGACCTTCGGCTCCTCGTCAACCCCGGCCCCGGCCCCGGCGAGTGCTACATCGCCGCCGGGGTGCCCTGGTACAGCTGCCTGTTCGGCCGCGACGCGATCATCACCGCCCTCCAGCTCCTCCCGGTGCGCCCGCAGATCGCCCGCGACACGCTCGAGCTGCTCGCCCGACTCCAGGCCACCGAACGGGACGACCGACGTGATGCCCAGCCCGGCAAGATCCTCCACGAACTGCGGACCGGCGAGCTCGCCCGCGTCGGAGAGATCCCCCACACGCCGTACTACGGGACGGCCGACGCCACGCCGCTCTGGCTCATCCTGCTCGGTGAGACGTACGCCTGGACCGGCGACCGCGAGCTGGTCGACCGGCTATGGCCGAACGCGCTCGCGGCGCTCGCCTGGATCGAGGGCGATGGCGATCCGGACGGCGACGGGTTCGTCGAGTTCGAGCGCCGGAGCGAGCTCGGGCTCGTCAACCAGGGCTGGAAGGACTCGGCCGAGGCGAACCGCCACCGCGACGGCCGGCTCGCCCAGCCGCCGCTCGCCCTTGTCGAGGTGCAGGCCTATGTCTACGCCGCCCGCCGGC
>JAJYXX010000238.1 GCA_021801545.1 Chloroflexota bacterium
GTCGCCCTCGGCCGGCTCGGGCTCACCCCGAACGCTCTCACGATCATCGGCTTCCTCGGCACCTGCGCCGCGGCGGTCGCGGCGGCGCTCCAGGCCTGGGTCCTCGCCGGCGTCCTCGTCCTCGTGTTCGGCATCTTCGACCTGTTCGACGGAGCCCTCGCCCGGGCGACCGGCCGGGCGACGCGCTTCGGCGCGTTCCTCGACTCGACCCTCGACCGGACCGGCGAGAACCTCGTCTACGTCGGGATCGTGATCGGCAGCGCGGCGGCCGGCTACCTCGTCGGCTCCGGGTTCGCCGCGCTCGCCCTTGCGCTCGCCTCGGTCGTGACCTACGCCCGGGCGAGGGCCGAGGCGGTCGGCCTCCACGGCGAGGTCGGGGTCGCGCCACGGCCGGAACGCCTCGTCGTCCTGGCTGCCGGCCTGATCGGGACCGGTGCCTTCGGTGGCCTCGCCGGCGCCGCCGGGGCCGTGAGCTGGCCCGAGCAGTGGCTGACGACGTTCGACGGATCGTGGGCCCTGTTCCTCAGCCTGGCCCTCATCGCCACCCTGTCCGGCATCACCATCATCCAGCGGATCGTCCATGTCAGAACCCAACTCGACCAGCGGAACACGTCAGCGGAAGAAGGAGCAGCTCGTGAGCGGTAACGGAAAGACCAGCAAGAACGGCGCGACGCCGGACAACACCTGGGCCGGCGCGGGCCGGCGCGGCGACGGCAAGATCCGGGTCGCGATCGTCGGCGTCGGCAACTGCGCGAGCAGCCTCGTCCAGGGCCGCTACTACTACGAGAACGCGAAGGAGACGGACTTCGTCCCGGGGCTGATGCACGTCAACCTCGGCGGCTACCACATCCGCGATATCGAGTTCGTGGCTGCCTTCGACATCGACAAGAACAAGGTCGGCAAGGACCTCTCGGAAGCGATCTACGCCAAGCCGAACAACACGTACGTCTTCCAGCAGGTCCCGCCCACCGGCGTCCCGGTCGAGCGCGGGATGACCCATGACGGGCTCGGCAAGTACCTCAGCCAGATCATCGAGAAGGCGCCCGGACCGACGGCCGACATCGTCGGCATCCTCAAGGAGCGTCAGGTCGACGTCATGGTCAGCTACCTCCCGGTCGGGTCCGAGGAGGCGACGAAGTGGTATGTCGAGCAGGCGCTCAAGGCGGGCGTCGGGTTCATCAACGCGATCCCGGTCTTCATCGGCCGCGAGCCGTACTGGCAGCGTCGCTTCGCCGAGGCCGGCCTGCCGATCATCGGCGACGACATCAAGAGCCAGGTCGGGGCGACGATCAGCCATCGCGTCCTGACCCGGCTGTTCATGGACCGTGGCGTCCGCCTCGATCGCACGTACCAGCTGAACTTCGGCGGCAATACGGACTTCCTCAACATGCTCGAGCGCGAGCGGCTCGAGTCGAAGAAGATCAGCAAGACGAACGCGGTCACCTCGATGCTCGACTACGAGCTCGACCCCGACAACGTCCACGTCGGCCCCTCGGACCACGTGCCCTGGCTCCAGGACCGCAAGTGGTGCTACATCCGGATGGAGGGCACGACGTACGGTGACGTACCGCTGAACGCCGAGCTCAAGCTCGAGGTCTGGGACAGCCCGAACAGCGCCGGCGTCATCACCGACGCGATCCGCTGCCTGAAGCTCGGGCTCGACCGCGGCCTCAAGGGAACGCTCGCCGCGCCGGCCGCGTACTTCATGAAGAGCCCGCCGATCCAGATCCACGACGACGTCGCGTTCAACCGGGTCGAGGCGTTCATCCGGGGCGAGGACAACGAGACGCTCGTCGGCACCGAGGCGCCCCCGAAGCGAACGCTCCGCAAGCTCGCCAGCCCGAAGCCCGGGGCCGCGGTCGCAACGAAGTGAGCGGGTCGAACGGCGCGGCCCGACCGGACGGCGAAGCCCGACCGGACGGCGAAGCCCGACCGGACGGCGAAGCCCGACCCGGTCAGGGCGGGGCCGGATCGGGCACGCTCGAAGCGCCCCATCGCCGGGCTGCCGGCGCCCCCCGCATCGTCGAGCGGGGGGCGCTGATCGGCTACCGGGCGGCCGAGTGGGCGCTCGGTCACCTGCCGCCGCGGCTCGCCTGGACCGTCGGTGGCTGGATCGCCCAGGCCGGCTACGTCGCCTGGCCGAAGAAACGGCGCTGGGTGAACCAGAACTTCGCCCACGTCCTGGGCCTCAGCCCGGACGATCCGCGGGTCCGGCGCCTGGCCCTCGCGGCCTATCGCAACTACGCCCGCTACCTCGTCGAGCTGATGCGCCTGCCGAGCCTGCCCTACGAGGAGGCCGAGCGCCAGATCGACCCTCACGGGCTGGACACGTTCGAGGAGATCCGGGCCCAGTCGAACGGGCTGATCTTCGTCGTCGCCCACGTGGGGAACAACGAGGCGATCGCGGCCGGGCTCGCCCGCAAGGGCTGGCCGGTGAACGTCGTGGCCGACGATTCGTCGTTCCCCGAGCTGTTCGAGCACCTTCGCCGCCAACGCGAGACGTGGGGCGTGCGACTCATCCCGTGGCGCAACCTCCGCGACGTCTACAAGGTCCTGCGCCGGGGTGAGGTGCTCGGCCTCCTCGTCGACTGGGGCTACCGGCCCGACGGCATCCCCGTCCGCCTCTTCGACGCCTGGACGACGCTCCCCGCCGGCCCGGCCGTCCTGGCCGCGAAGAGCGGCGCGACGATCCTCCCGATCACCGTCCGCCGCCACCCGGACGGCCGATTCTTCGTGACCCACGACGAGCCGCTCACCGTCTCCTCGACCGATCGGGTGGCGCTGGCGGCCGCCACCCAGCAGATCGCCGA
>JAJYXX010000426.1 GCA_021801545.1 Chloroflexota bacterium
TACCTCCTCGGTGTCGTACCGGCCGAGATGCCCTCGACCTGGCCCCAGGAAGCGTTGCGTGCCCAGGCGATGGCAGCTCGGAGCTACGCTGTCGCGCACCTGCACCCCGGTGTCGGCTCGTACGATGTGGACGACACGACACGCTCGCAGGTCTACCTGGGCGCCCTGTACGAGAAGGCCGCTGCGACGGCCGCCGTCCAGGCCACGACCGGGATGGTCGTGATGTCCGGCTCGAGCGTGGCCAACACCCTGTTCCACTCGACGGCGGGTGGGGCGACCGAGAACAACGAGAACGTGTACGTCGCCTGGGACGGCCGACCACTGGCCGCTCCGGTGAGCTACCTGTCGGGCATCAGCGACCGGGCCCCGGACGGCACCTCGTACGACGCCGGTTCGCCCTGGGCAACCTGGCAGACGAGGACCTACACGCTCGACGCCCTGTCCGCGATCTTCGCCCAGGACGCCCGGACCGCGGTCGGACAGCTCCAGGGCCTGGACCTGAGCCGGCGCGGCGTCTCCGGGCGACTGATCACCGTGACGCTCATCGGGTCGGCCGGGACGAAGACGGTGTCGGGGTCGTACTTCAAGTACGTGTTCAACGTCTACTCGCCCGTCTCGGACCCACCGCTCCGCAGCACGCTGTTCGACACCGCCCCGATCCCGTAGGCGGCCGCCGATCGGCGCCCTGCGGGGCTCCCTGGCTCGGACGACCGGTGACCCGGCGGCTGATCGGCGGCCACTTGGGCGCGATGCTGGCGGGTCGGTGCCTCCGCGATGGGTCGTTCGGCACTGGCCGATCGGGGCCGGTTCGGGGAGGCTGTTGGGCGCGGAAGGGTGCGACCGAAGAAGGCTTCGGCCGGGCAGTCGGCGAGCGCCAGGAGGGTCGGCGATGGGACGTCAGTTCGTCATCGAGCTCGAGAACCGTCCGGGGGAGCTTGCCCATCTCGCCCGGGCGCTCGCTGCCCGGGGGATCGACATCCGGCAGATCTCCTGTATCGGCGGCGGGTCGCTCGCGCACGCGTTCATCTCCACGAGCGATGACGCCGCGACGCGCGAGGTTCTCCACGGCCTCGGCCACGAGTTCATCGAGGGCTCGCCCGTCGTGGTCGACGTCGACGACCGACCGGGTGGCCTGGCCGACGTCGCCGAGAAGCTCGCCCGGGCGGGCGTGAACATCCTCGGCGCGCTGGCCGTCGGGCGCCGGCCGGGGGTCGTCGAGATGGCGTTCGCGGTCGACGACGAGGCGAAGGCGCGCCAGGCCCTCGGCCTCGAGGACCTGGTCGCCGGTTCGGAGTGACGCTTGGCGGCGATGGGCGCACCGGGCGCCAGGGCGCAGAATCACCGGGCGATGCGGCCTGATCCGCTCGGCTCGCTCCTCGCCCGCGACAGCGTCGTCGTCCTCGACGGCGGTCTCGCGACGCAGCTCGAGGCCCAGGGCGACGACCTCTCCGACCGGCTCTGGTCGGCCCGGCTGCTGATCGAGGACCCGGAGGAGATCGTCCGCGCCCATCTCGCCTACTTCCGGGCCGGGGCTCGGGTGGCCACGACCGCCAGCTACCAGGCGACGTTCGAGGGCTTCGCGGCTCGCGGCATCGACCATGCGACGGCAGCCAGCCTCCTCCGCCGGAGCGTGGCGATCGCGGCCGAGGCGCGGGCGCGATACGGGGCCGAGTGCGCCGCGCAGAAGCCGCCGGTCGACCCCGGGCCGCTCCTCGTGGCGGCGTCCGTGGGTCCGTACGGGGCGATGCTCGCCGACGGTTCCGAGTACCGCGGCCGGTACGGTCTGACCGTCGCCGCGCTCCGTGACTTCCACCGCGAGCGGATGGCCGTCCTCGCTGCGACCGAGGCGGATCTGCTCGCCTGCGAGACGATCCCGGAGCTCGAGGAGGGGATCGCGCTGGTCGAGCTGCTCGACGAGATCGGGGACGCCATCGGTTGGCTCAGCTTCACCTGCGCCGACGGCGCGCACTTGCGCAGCGGCGTCCCGGTCGAGGAGGCGTTCGCCCTCGCCGGGCGCTCGCTCCGCGTCGTCGCGGTCGGCGTCAACTGCACCGCGCCGGAGCACGTAGAGGAACTCGTGACCCGCGCCGCCGCTGTGACGACGAAGCCGATCATCGTCTACCCGAACAGCGGCGAGCGCTGGGACCCGACCGCCCGAGCGTGGACGGGGGCACCGGGCCCGGGAGTGGACCCGCCTGCGGCCCGTCGTTGGATCGCCGCCGGCGCCCGCCTCGTCGGCGGCTGCTGCCGGGTCGCGCCCGAGCAGATCGCCGCGGTGGCGAAAGTCCTTCCGGGGCGCGCCCGCCGCGCAGGTGGCCCTCGGGGCGAGTCGTCAGGGCCGTGAACTGCACGACACCGCGTCATGTCGAGGAGCTCGCCACGGTCTCATCGGCTGTGGCTGCCGAGTCATCTCGGAACGCATCGACTGGCCGGCTGCCTCACGGCAGAATCGTCGGACGGAATCGATCGCGGGCGTCGACCTGGCCGATCGTCTGGTCGGCCTCCGGCGCTGCCGAGACCGGCGGGCGCGCCCCGGAGCCGAGCGCGCCCCGGGCCGACGGCTCGCTCTCGGTTCGCTCCCACTCCGCGACCGCTGCGGCCACGGACGCGAGAACGACGACCACTCCCGCCACAAGGACGGGGAGGTTCGCAGGATCGGTGGCGCCGGTCCGCGGATCCCTGGGCGTCATGACCAACCCGCCGAGGGCGACGATCACCCCGACCGGGACCAGGCGCAGCGCCCCGGGCACGGTACCGCGCCCTCCCGCTCTCCCACCGACGATCGGGCGATGGTGGACCCTGG
>JAJYXX010000417.1 GCA_021801545.1 Chloroflexota bacterium
GGATGACGCCGTCCGGCTCGCGGATGACGGCAAGACGCCCGTGTTCGTGGCGGTCGGAGATCGCGCCGCCGGCGTGATCGCGATCGCCGACCCGGTGAAGCCCGACTCGCGGGCCGCGATCGCCGAGTTCAGGAAGCTCGGTCTCCAGGTCGTGATGATCACCGGCGACAACCGCCGGACGGCAGACGCGATCGCCCGAGCGGTCGGTGTCGAACGCGTCCTGGCCGAGGTCCTGCCCCAGGACAAGGCCCACGAGGTCCGCAAGCTTCAGCTCGAGGGCCGGACCGTGGCGATGGTCGGTGACGGGATCAACGACGCCCCGGCACTTGCCCAGGCCGATGTCGGGTTCGCGATCGGGACCGGGACCGACGTCGCGATCGAGGCGTCGGACATCACGCTCATCAGCGGCAGCCTCCGGGGCGTCGTCTCGGCGATCGCGATCAGCCGGGCGACGATGCGCAACGTCTATCAGAACCTTTTCGGGGCGTTCGTCTACAACGGCCTCGGCCTGCCGGTCGCGCTCGGCGTCCTCTACCCGTTCATCGGGCTGCTGCTCAGCCCGATCCTCGCCGCGCTGGCGATGTCGTTCAGCTCGGTGACGGTGATCAGCAACGCGAATCGACTCAAGCACTTCAAGCTCAGGGAGGTGGCGGCATGACGCCCGATCAGGTCATCGTCACGCTCGCGGGCCTCGGGCTCGTCGCGCTCATCGCCTGGTTCTTCTGGTTCAAGCGGGCGGCCGGGGTCAAGGCCACGGTCGTCTCGGACGGCTACCAGGAGGTCATGATCCTCGTCAAGGGCGGCTACACGCCGGATACGATCCGGGTCGCGGCCGGCAGGCCGGTCCGCCTGCTCTTCCGGCGCGAAGAGACCGCCGCCTGCTCCGAGCAGGTCGTCCTGCCCGACTTCGGCAAGTCGGCGCCCCTGCCGACCGGGACCGTCGTTCCGCTCGAGTTCATGCCGACCGAGCCAGGCGCGCACGAGTTCACCTGCCAGATGGGGATGCTCCGCGGGCGGATCCTGGTGGAGGCAGCGTGATGGCCGATCTCAGTGGGGCCGTGATCGTCGATGCGCGCCTCGAGCCCGAGGCCCGATGCCTCGCCTGCGGCAACGAGATCCCCGCCGGTGACGGCCTCGCCGCGCGCTGGCAGGGCCAGCGGCGCGATCCGGGAAGGTTTCAGCGGGCCCTGTGACCTTCGGGTCAGGCGACTCCCTCGATCGTCCCGGCCCGGGGTCCCCGACCCGCCCGCCGGCGGCCATGTCGTCGCGCCAGGAAGCCCGTTCGCGGCCCGAGCGCGAGCGTCAGCAGGAAGAGCCCGGTCTGGACGAGGACGATCGTCGCCCCGCTCGCAACGTCGAGCCAGAAGCTCAGGTAGAGCCCGCCGATGACCGAGCCGACCGCGACGACGATCGCGATCCCCATCATCGCCGAGAAGCGGACCGTCAGCAGCTGGGCCGTCGCGGCCGGGGTGACGAGCATCGCGACGACGAGGATGATCCCGACCGCCTGCAGGCTGATCACGATCGTGACCGCGATCAGGGCGAGGAACAGGTACTCGACCCGCTCGACCGGCAGGCCCGAGGCGGCCGCGCCGAGCGGGTCAAAGGTCGAGTAGAGCAGCTCCTTCCAGAAGACCGCGACGATCGCCAGGACGATCGCCGAGAGGATCGCGAGCGCGACGAGATCGCCCGGGCTGATCGCCAGCAGGTAGCCGAAGAGGAAGCTGAACAGGTCGCCGACGTAGCCGCGGATCGTGCTGAACATGAAGATGCCGAGGGCGAACATGCCGGCGAACAGGACGCCGATCGCGGTGTCCACCCGGATCCGGGCCCGCCGGCTGACGTACCCGATCCCGATCGCCGTGGTCACCGCGGCGATCGCCGCCCCGACCAGGTACGGGCCCTGGAGGATGAACGCGGCCACGACACCCGGGAACGCGGCGTGGCTCACCGCGTCACCGATGAACGCCAGCCCCTTGAGCACGACGTACGTCCCCACGACGGCGCACACGGTGCCGATCAGCGCCCCAGCCGCGAGCGCCCGGACGAAGAAGCCGAGGTCGAGCGGAGCGATGAGCAGGTTGACGAGGTCCATCAGGGCGCCGTCGGCCGGGTGTCGTCGTGGAAGTGCGGCTCGCCCGGGGCTGCCTCGTCGTGGTGGTGGGCATCGTCGAGGACGACCGCCTGGCCGCCGAGGACGAGGAGGTGGCCGCCGTACGTCCGGGCGAGGACGGCCGGATCGAGCACGAGCGATGACGGACCGTGGGCGATCACGGTCCGGTTGATCGCCAGGACCTGCTGGAAGCGCTGGGCAGCGCAGGCGAGGTCGTGGGTCGTGGCGACGACCGTCTTGCCGTGCCGGGCCTCGGCCTCGAGGATGTCCATCAGGTCCTCCTGGGTCGTCGTGTCGACCCCGGTGACCGGCTCGTCGAGGAGGAAAACGTCCGGCTCGGCCGCAAGCGCCCGGGCGAGGAAGACGCGCCGGCGCTGGCCGCCCGAGAGCGAGCCGATCTGGGTCCCGCGATGCTCCGTCATGCCGACCTTCTCGATCGCCTCGTCGACCGCCCGGTGGTCGGCCGGACCCGGACGCCGGAGCGGTCCGAGGGCGGGGTAGCGGCCCATCATGACGACGTCGCGCACGGTCACCGGGAAATGCCAGTCGACGAGCTCCGCCTGGGGGACGTAGGCGATCCGGCGTGCCTCCCGCCCGGCCGGTGCGCGGAGCACCTCGACCCGGCCGTGCCAGGGGACGAGGAGGCCGGCCATCACTTTGAGGAGCGTGCTCTTGCCGGCGCCGTT